>CAZTZY010000080.1:0-13458 GCA_964617765.1 uncultured Spongiibacteraceae bacterium | reverse complement strand
CATACAATTACTATCGGGATTATGATCCAAGTTTAGGTAGGTATGTGCAGAGTGACCCGATTGGATTGGGTGGCGGGATTAATACTTATGGGTATGTGGGCGGGAATCCGGTTATTTTTATTGATCCATCAGGTTTATGCCCAGTCGGGTCGCATCGAGCCACAGATGAAGAAATGAAGAAAATTCTTGATAAGGCGAAGGAAATTGAGGCTCAGAATATAAAATATAAAGATATGGTTTGTAATCAATTTGTTGAGAAATCAATAAATGGAGCTTTGCCCGGAACGTTTTCTCAAGCATACAATACTTCTCAGATTAAAGCTGGAAATGCACCAATGGATAAACTCGAAAATGCAAATGGGGCAAATGTTGCTTTATTTACAGAGGGTGTTAAACATGTAGTTCTAGTAAGTAGTACATCAGGTGAAAAGATGTCTAGTTTTCATGGTAGCCAGACTTCTACAGGACCGGCATCAGTGACTAAAAATCCATATTGGGATAAAAGAATTAAAAATGAAAATGTTGACTATTACGGTTTATGCATCCCAAATAAATAAAATAATTATGAGAAAAATATGAGATTTTTAAATTTTAAATATAATTTTTTAGTTAGCATGATATTTTTTCTTTGTATTACCTTCATGAGTCCTGATTCTATCTCTGAAACTAATTGTTGCGAATTTAATGTTGGGTCTAATTATATTAGCCTGGATTTCCTGTTTGAGACTTGTGATGTCACAGGACAGACAGCAAACGGTATTGTTCCATATTTCGATTGCCAGTCTTATATTTTAGGTGTAGTCGATGTTTTGAAGTCACCATCAATTAGTACAAATTCAAAAAGTCACATTTGCCTTCCCGAAAAAATGGTGACAAAAGATATATATGACATACTTTGGACTGAATATGATCAAATTAACAAAATTGAACGGATAAAAGTTTCTCAAGGGAGGGCATCGGATTTTATATATACTTCTTTATTGAAGCGATTCAATTGTGATTAAGTAGCTAGAAGCCTTCTGATATTCATTTTTTCTAAGATTAAGACCTAATTGTAAAATAATATTAGTGTTAGATTTTTTATTGCTTGGAATGACTAGATAATTAATTCATTTTCAATTTTAATTATAAATTTTTACCCTAAACAATTAAATAAAGTGAATTGTATCAATTAAAAAATTAGATTTTTTTATCTGTGATGTTTAGTGCATTTGCAGGGTTGTTATCCTTTGATTAGTTCCATACAATCCTGTTATTAACAAACAACTGATAGCGAGTATTTCCCGGTAGTCACTCTCACCTCATCCACGGAAGGATAAAGCATGAAAGGATTCAATCCGCACTTCTTTTTTTCTGTTCTCTTGAAATCATTCGGTATTCTTTTTATTAGCACACAGCTGTTAGCCTGTATCGAATACGATATCAGTGGCACGCTGGATGAAAGCGGTATTGATGTTGAATGTCGTGATGACGTTGATAACGACAAGGATGGCTGGGTGGATGCAGCAGATCCGGATTGTGCGGCAAGGATCGCAATAACGGAATTGGGATATGGCGCTTCAGTGTGTAACGATGGGCTAGATAATGACGGCGATGGTCTTGCCGATTCTGCAGATGGAAATTGCTTGAATGCATTGCATGGCTATGAAGGCAATATGGCCGGCAGTGTGATTATTACCGAGTTTCTGGCTAATCCGCAGGCTATTACAGATGCCAATGGGGAATGGATTGAATTGTATAATACAACCAAAGTGGCGATTGATATCCGTGGCTGGATTTTACAGGATGATGTAGGTTCGCATGTGATTGGCAATGCTGTGGTGATACCGGCAGAGTCACATATCGTGATGAGCCGGGCTGCCAATGCAGTCAATGGTTTGCCAATCGGGCATCAATCATCCTATGTTTATGGCTCAGGACTTTCGCTTTCCAATACCGGTGATTCAATTACCTTGTTAGACAGTACAGGTGTTCTGGTGTCGCAGGTAATATTTGGCGGTGAGCAAGTGGGTGAAGGTTGTTCTACGCAAATGAGTGCAGATGCGCTATTGCCTGAAGGTGCGGCTGATGCCCGCTGGTGTTCGGGTACGGTGTTTATCAATGGCAATTTATCAGACAAGGGCTCGCCTGGAAAATCCAATGAGGTATGTCCATAAGCGCTATTAAAAAGCCCTGGTTTCAGGGCTTTTATTTTCTTCTATGTCAGCAAATTAAGTAAGAAAAATTACAGCAGCTTCTCAATATCCTTTCTGATTTTGTTGGGCGTATCTATCGGTGCATAACGTTTCACAACATGGCCATTTTTATCCACCAGGAACTTTGTGAAGTTCCATTTGATGATTTCACTGCCAAGAAAACCCGAGGCTTCTGATTTCAAATGCTTGAACAGGGGATGGGCGTCATCGCCGTTCACATCCACCTTGGCAAACATCGGGAAGCTAACGCCGTAATTTAGCTGGCAGAACTCCTGAATATCTTCGTTGCTGCCAGGGTCTTGTGCAAACTGGTTGCAGGGAAACCCGAGTATCACCAAACCCTTGTCGTGTAAATCCTTGTGGAGTTTTTCGAGCCCTTTGAATTGTGGCGTGTAGCCGCATTTGCTGGCGGTGTTCACAATCAGGATTACCTTGCCCTTATATTCTTTCAAGGCGTGTTCAACGCCCTTAATATCGGTTGCTTTAAAAGTGTAAACAGTTTTGGTCATGCTGTGCTCCTTTGATTCCGATGCAGGTCGATTTTCCCCAATTGTACGCTATGATGGAACAACTGGATGTGACTACCTACATCCATTTGGATGACAATAATAATCATTTACCCGGAGATAAGACAATGTCACGCATTGATGCGGAACTGATTGCCGCTGATGAGGGTTTTAATCACCAGATTGCCGAGACCTTTGCTTCTGTACAGCAAGCCGATCGCTCATGGACTGAAAAAGTCTGGGCATCGGTTTGCAGTAAAAATGGCGATATCAGCATTGGCTTTGGCATCGGCAAATACATTAACCGTAATGTGATGGATGCGGCGGCAGGTATAAGCCGCGGCACACAGCAATGGACGGTTCGCTCCAGCCGACAATTAATGCCAACACCGGATACCACGTCGGTTGGCCCTATTCATTATCAGGTGGTGGAGTCTTTCAAAAAAATTCGTTTCCGTCTGGACGCTAACGAACATCAGCCCATCAGTTTTGATGTTACCTTTGATGGCACTTTGCTGCCGCCATTTCTGGAGAATCATGAATTCCGCCGGCAGTTTGGCGGTTATCGTACTGATAATGACCTGGTGCGTTACCATCAGGCAGGTACGGCTACAGGCTGGATCCAGGTGGAAGATGAACGCTATGAAGTCACGCCGGAAGACTTTTTTGCCGTGCGTGATCATTCCTGGGGATTGCGTTACGGGGTAGGTGAAACGCCCGTCGATATTATGCCGGGCATTGATGTCACGCAATTACCCATGAATTTTTTGTGGAGTCCGATGCGTTTCCAGCTTCCCGATGGCGGGCAATATGGCATTCATCATTTTTATATGGCGCTGAATATTCCCGGGCTGGATTCCACGTTTTTTGGAGCGATTGAACATCCCGATGGCAGTAAAGAGCTGATCAAGGCCTTAACGCCGGATTTACAGTATGATGATAAAACCCGTAGGCTAAAAGGTGGTAAACTCCAATTTACCCTGGCAGACGGATCAGCCAAAACAGTGTTGGTTGAAGTGGTGGGCAATACCGGCTTTCATTTGGGTGCGGCCTTGTATTTTGGCCTTGATGGCAAGCATCATGGGCAATGGCGCGGGCCTTTGCATACAGAAGGCGAGTTTTATGATTGTGCTGATCAGGCAACATTGAAACGCCTGCACCAGATTCGTGATTGCATCATCAAGGTGACCGACTTGCAAACGGGTGCACAGGGTTATGCGATGTACCAGACAGTGATAACAGGGCAGTGGGATGCGTTGGGATTAACGACGGCCAACTCCTTTTTGTAACAGGCGTGATATCCTGTCGGACAGAATTTTTTGACATTGAGTGAAGTGATGAAACCAGACAGTAACAATTACATTCAAATCGAAGACCTGCACTTCAAGCGCGGTGATCGCGCTATTTACAAAGGCTTGAATATCACCATAGAGCGCGGCAAAGTGACGGCGATCATGGGGCCTAGTGGTTGTGGAAAAACAACCTTGCTCAGTTTGATTGGTGGTCAATTAAAGCCGGAAAGTGGCAAAATTACGGTTGATGGAGTGAATATTTCCACCATCAATAGAAAACAACTCATGGCCGAGCGGCGTAAAATGGGTATGCTGTTTCAAAGCGGCGCATTGTTTACGGATTTAACGGTGTATGAAAATGTGGCTTTTCCATTGCGTGTACATACGAATTTACCAGAATCCATGATTCGCGATCTGGTGTTGATGAAGTTGCAGGCAGTCGGTTTGCGCGGTGCGCGCGATTTAATGCCCAGTGAGTTATCGGGCGGAATGGAGCGGCGTGCCGCATTAGCCAGAACTATTGTGTTAGATCCGGGGTTATTAATGTACGATGAGCCATTCTCTGGCCAGGATCCTATTTATATGGGGACATTGAAACAACTGATTCGTAACCTGAATGATTCCATGGGTTTAACCAGTATTGTGGTTTCCCATGATGTGCCTGAAACAGCGAGCATAGCGGATTATATTTATATTATTGCCAACGGTGTAGTTATTGGCGAGGGTACGCCAGAAGAAGTGCTTAATAGCGATGATGAATTGATACGACAGTTTATCGGTGGTTTGGCTGATGGTCCTGTGCCTTTCCACTACCCGGCCAGTGATATCGCCATCGATTTTTTGCAGGGTGAAGTTTAAATGTTGAACTATTTTCAGCAAGTGGGGCATAAAACCCTGTTGATGCTTTCTATTTTTGGTAGAGCGGCCATTTTCTTGTGGCAATCGTTAAGCCAGATGCCTGAATTCAGGACAGAAAGCCGTTTATTGGTGAGGCAACTTTATTTTATCGGTTTTTACTCGCTGGTGATTATTATTGTCTCCGGTGTGTTTATTGGCATGGTATTAGCGCTGCAAGGTTATACCGTACTCGTTAGATTTGGTGCGGATGAGGCGCTGGGGCAGTTGGTGTCATTGTCTTTAATCAGGGAATTAGGACCAGTAGTTTCAGCCTTGTTATTTGCCGGAAGAGCGGGTGCAGCAATTACTGCTGAAATTGGTTTAATGAAAGCTACAGAGCAATTGTCGGCAATGGAAATGATTGGCGTCGATCCATTATTGCGTATTGTCAGGCCGCGGTTATTGGCGGGTGTTATTTCCATGCCTATGCTGGCACAGATTTTCAATAGCGTGGCCATCATGGGTGCGTTGGTGATTAGCGTGAACTGGTTTTCAGTCGATGCAGGTTCCTTCTGGATGAATATGCAAAGTGTGGTTGAATTCAAGGAAGATGTTATCAATGGTATCTATAAATCCCTGGTATTTGGTTTCGCCGTGACATGGATCGCGGTATTCCAGGGTTATGATTGTTTGCCTACTTCTGAAGGGATCAGTGTGGCTACGACTAGAACAGTAGTTTATTCATCGTTGGCTATTTTGGGCCTCGATTTTATTTTGACTTTGGTTATGTTTGGAGTTTAACAAATGCGTATCAATACATTAGAAGTGGCAGTTGGATTTTTTGTGGTGGTTGGAATAGCAGCTTTCCTGTTTCTGGCAATTCAGGTGAGCGGTGTCAGTATGAAATATGACAGCAAGGCGCAATACAAGATTTATGCAGATTTTTCCAATGCATCAGGGTTGTCACCCCGCGCCAAGGTGACGATAGCAGGTGTGACGGTAGGTCGTGTGCATACCATTTCCATTGATAAAAACTCGTATAAAGCCAGGGTTGAAATGTTGATTGATCATGATATTAATTATATTGCTATCGATACCATTGCAGCGATTCAAACGGCAGGTGTACTCGGGGAAAAATATATTTCCCTGACGCTCGGTGTTGAGGAAGAAGTATTGTCTGATGGCGGTTCAATTAGTGATACGCAATCTTCACTGGTGCTCGAAGAATTAATTGGCAAGTTCCTATCCAGTTCAATGTCTAAATAATACTGTATCAGTAACAATGGTTTTTTGATGATGACAATAACTAACAAAATAGCCAATGCCCGAGTCGATGGAACTACTATTTTCCTGGAAGGAGTGCTCGATTTTGATACAGTACCTGGCTTATTGCCGATGCTGAGAAAAAATATCAAATCAATCAATAAACCTGAAATCGATTTGACAGGAGTGACTTATACCAATAGCGCAGGCGTTGCCCTATTGCTGGATATTTTGCGTAAAAACCAGCAAGCTCAATCCACAGTAATCTTTAAGAATATCCCCAAAGATATGATCGAAATTATTCATATCAGCGGTTTGCAGGATGTGTTGGTTAATCCGGTTGCATAGATATCAGGAATATTCAGGGTGTCTTCAGGGTGTCTGGAAAAATTGCCATGTTATGCAATTATCGCATCAACGCATTGTTCGAATCCCCATTGTTTCCCTGTAATCTGCTTTCCGCAGGCGACAATTTTTTTTTGCGCGCTGAGAAAAGCCAGCCGACAGATTTTTTGTCTTGTTCTGTGCTTCCTTTCGTAGATGTCTATACTGGATTACTTGTCTGAATGTTCAAGACAAATTTAATAATAATTGTCCGTTAGGTTTCTCAATGCCTTTCCATAAATCATTCACCAAACCCTGTGAATGATTCCAGTTTCCGGCAACTAACCATTGTGCTAAATGTCTGGCAGTATTGGGATATTCTACAGGTATTTGCATGGGTTGGTTTAGCCATGCTTCCAGAATGGATGTGTCGAGTGTATGCATGACTGTGCCTTTGCCTAATTCTTCCAGTGCCAATGCATTCGATAATTGTTCATATTGCCCGAGTAAAGGTTTAACCAGCAATTTTTTCCCCAAGTATAAACATTCGCTGGCCAATTCAAAGCCGGCATTGCTGATAACACCGCAGGCATCTTCAAGATCTCGATGAAATTCAGTGGACAGTGGTTTAACGGTGATATGTCCCAGGGTTCTCAATTCATTGACTTTGGCATAAATCATAAAGTTATATTGTGGGTAGGGCAGTAAAAAATTGATGATGTCATCCAGCTCTTCAAACCCCATATACACCACAATTTTTTTAGGTATAACAGGTTTGCTATGATGGGGTTCAATTAAGGGCGGTAAAATGGATTGGTTAAAATGATACCAATGCAAGCCAATATTGATTTTTGTCGGGGCAAAAATTTTCATCAACAATTTGGCTGCATAATAGCCGTTAACCTTTGGCACATCTTGTAAAAAAGCGCATTGGTGACTAATTCCCAGTGATGTTTTACCTTTCAGTTTGGCTGCCCAGGCAGTGACGGGTTCAAAATCAGAAAGCACAAGATCATAGGCATCAAGATCAAGGTTTTTCACATCACGAATAAATTCACCAAAATGATTTTGGGTAATGGTTTTTATCGTGTCCAGACGACCTTTTTCAGTGACCAGTGATAAACCACTGAAGCAGCGATAATCTGTGCCAAAAATATCCATATCAAAAAAATCGGCTTTGTCCCTGCCTGAAAAAATGAAATCAATATCCATGCCGGTTTTTCTGAGTTCAGGAACCAACGCTCTTGCCCGGGTAATGTGTCCATTGCCAGTACCTTGTATGCCATAAAGTATTTTCATGATTTATCCTAACAATAGTAATGAGGTAATGCTGCAAACAGTGCCTAATAATGCACCTGCCAGAATATCGGTAGGGTAGTGTACGCCGAGCATGACGCGAGAAAACCCGATCATGCTTGCCCATGAGTAAGCGACAAGTGCAAACCCGGGATAGAAATAGCTGATAAGCGTTGCCATCACAAAAGCACCGGCGCTATGACCTGAAGGCAGGCTGAATTTATCGCTGGGTTGAATAGCACTTTGGGTATGTTCCAGTCCTACAAACGGGCGATCACGTTTTATTAAATGCTTTAAACTGATAAATGCGGGAATTTCAAACAGGAAGGCCAGAAGCCCTGTAACAAGAAAATTTTTACCAGAATGGGGTTCGAAATAATAAATCAGTGCGGCGATTATTGCGTAGAGGTAACCATCTCCGGTGCGGGAAACTTGGCGGTAAAAACGGATAACAGCCATATTTTGTTGGAAGCGATTGCACCAGCGGTAGGTGCTGATATCCAGCTCTAGTAGACTATTGAGCATAACTGCCTCACTACTTTTATCGTTTTCATGTGATAAGAGTAATGGTAATTTATGACCGTTTGATGACAGAAAACTGAGGCTTAATGGATATTAAATCAAAGTAAAATTGTTCTAAGGAGTAACGACATAACTGTCATTTCGAACCAAGTGAGAAATCTAACTACTTAAATTTAAAAGATTCTTTACGGAGTTTACCCTGATATCAAGAAGGGTTCAGAATGACAAAAGTGAGTTATTCAGAGATTCCCTTATTACTTGTATAAAAAGATTCTTCACGGAGTTTACCCTGAGCGTATGAAGGGCAAAGGATGGCAAAAGGGAACTATGCAGAAGTTACCTGGTAAGGCAACAGCATCTGCTAGTGTTTTGTCCGCAAGTTTGCCTGCGCTTTATCAATGGTGTTATAAACCAGTAAGCCATCACTGAGCTGGTTAAGCTCGGCAGCATTCGCTTCATCGGTGTCAATGTGCATTTCCAGCACAAAATCTTTATGTACCCTGACCAATACATCGCAGAAAATCAAATCCCGTTCGCCGCCCGCGATGGCAACTTCTACTTCATCCTTATCGCTTACGCCAAAAAATAAAGCATCATCCGGGTGCATATGAATATGCCGGCGGGCACAAATCAGGCCTTCGGCAAGATGAATAGAACCGTTAGGCCCCTCCAGTGTAATTGGAGCAGAGCCTTCGGTATGTCCTGAATCGCGTACCGGCGCATCGATACCCAAATGGAATTCATCGGTACGAGAAATTTCAACCTGATTTTTGTTGCGCAATGGACCCAGTAAGCGAACATTTTCAATGCGGCCTCGCGGTCCCACCAGATTCATGGTTTCGATACAGGCATATTGACCCGGTTGGCGTAAATCCTTGAAATGAGTGGGTTTGGCTTCGGCACCAAAGAGCAGTTTAAAAGTATCATCATCAAGATGAATATGGCGGGCACTGACAGCAATCGGAATGGGGCCAGGATTTTTTGAATTTTGCTGGCGTTGAATCACTGCCACGGTCTCGAGGGCAATTTTTAATTCTTCATTGGTTTTAATGACTAAAGTTTGTACGCGCGAAACGGAACGGCTGATACGGCAGATCGGGTTTTCATTCGAGACACGGGTATCCAGGTTAAGGTCGTCATCCAGCACAATACCGAGGAAATCGAGCCTTTGTAAGATACGTTGCCGCATAGTGGCGCTATTTTCTCCAATGCCACCGGTAAGCACAATGGCATCAACTCCGCCCATCACGGCAGCATAAGCGCCAATATATTTACGCACATGATGTGCAAAAACATTAATGGCCAAACGTGCATTGTCATTGCCCTCGGCAGCAGCAGCTTCAATGTCACGTAAATCATGGCTTACGCCCGACAAGCCTTTCATGCCGGAGTTCCTGTTCAGCAGGTTATCGATATCTTTAATGCTGTAGTTGTTGTCGCGCGCCAGCATTAACACAATCCCGGCATCAATATCCCCGGAACGACTGCCCATAACCAGGCCTTCCAGTGGCGTCATGCCCATGCTGGTTTCCGCTGAATGTCCAAATTCAATAGCACAGGCACTCGCGCCATTGCCTAAATGCAGGCTGATAATACGCAGTTCGGATAAGGGCCTTTGTAAAAACTGTGCAGCTTTTTCAGCAACATAACTATGAGATGTACCATGAAACCCATAACGTTTTATACGATGTTGCCGTGCAACTTCATGATCAATGGCATAGGTACTAGCCCTGCGTGGCATATTTGCGTGAAAGGCAGTATCGAATACCGCTATATGGGGTACGTTAGGCAAGATTTCTTGAGCTGCACGAATACCCATAAGATTATTGGGATTATGCAAAGGAGCCAGGGCCGACCACAACTCAATGGCATTCATAACGGCTTCATCAATGATGCAGGCAGCATGGAACTGGTCACCGCCATGGGCAACGCGATGGCCTACGGCGTCTATCCGCACATCTTCAACGTAAGCCATGATTTTAGACAAGGCTTGTTGATAATCGTGTAACTGATTGATGGATTCAATAAGCCCTTTTTTCAGCGGTGTTTGGGTTTGCGTATCGATAACCTGATATTTAACGCTGGAAGATCCACAATTTATGATCAGAATGTTCATGTTATTTCCAAAAAAGTGTCAAAATATACGCCGGCTAATGTATCACAACAAGGCTTAAGGGCATCTTTTAAAACCGTCTTTTCCCATGATAACCCCGTCAGCGCCGTGCCCGAATCCGCATTGACTGAATGTCATCTGTGGTTCTGCACCCGTTGCTTCCTTGCTCTCCCGGAAAATTCTGGTGATTTCGAGATGCCCTTATGTTGGGTTGTTTGATGGTAATGAATAGTACGAAAAAGAGTCATTTTGGCATATTCATTGGCGGGATTAAAAACCGGAAATATGGACTGCGAAGGTTTACAGATGAATGGTCATGGTCTAGTGTTAATAAAGTCATTGAACAAGGATGTGAGGCCTTGCGGGTGGTTAAATTCACAACAGATTATCTGGTAAAGCCAAGAACAATCGCCAGACAAGAATGAATGCTGATGCTGTAATGTAATTCAACGTTGTTTTTAGATGATTTTTTTATCCAAACACATACTTTTGGCGACTAATAAATATAAGAAATGATGGAAAAACCCATACCCCAACCTTTAGATGCTGTTAATAGCGAAATTCACCGTTTTATTGTGCAATTGCTGCAACAAAGCCGGCAATCCAGTGTGCAGGAAGACCCTATTGCCAGCGCGCAACCCGCTGCCAAGCCTGCAGTCACGCCTGAAGCTGTAACTTCGACACCTGAAGAAAAAGGGCAAGTTGATTTTGTTCAGGTAAAAAAGGACATAGCCCCCAAAAAACAGGCTTCTGTGAGTCATTTTTTTACCGCATTACCTGGCGATGTATTGGCAGAATTTGACCGCAAACAAGCAGGCATTGCCAATGCCCTGAAAAAGCAATTGGATAATGTTTTTGTGGGCTCTCTGAAACCCCCGGAAAAAATCGGCAAGAAAAAGCAAAATACTGAGGATAACCTGACGCTGATTGATGATGACGCGTTAATGATTCGTTTGGTGCTGGATAATTTTTCAACCAAAGTAAATAGTGAATTCAGGGTGGGCATTGCCTTAACCTGTTTGCGTTTTGAAAAGGTATTGGGTTTTGAAATTGATTTGATGTTGAGCCCGCTGGCACCTTATTCTATAGGCAATGCGTTAGAACAATCGCTGGCATGTATCGAGCTGGATGTTGTTAAAAAGAAACAGTTATTAATGGCTATCCTGAAATCCTGCATTGTTGAATATGCCCAGCTATTAAAAGCGGCCAATGATGTCTTTATTAAAAAAGGCATTTTGCCCAAGCTGACAGAAAAAGATGGCCAGGCCCGAATTGATAAATATTTGCGCAAAATGAAAGCGATGGAAGAAGGCCTTGATGAGGAAGATGAATCAGGTAGCGGTGATGGTGACGGGGATGGAGCATCAGCTTTTGCCAAAGATTTTTTCAAGAATATTGCCATACCAGATGGATCCGAGCATTTTGTGGTATCGAATCCCAATGGCGTGTTAATTCCGCAGGCGCAGTTATTGAGTAATATCGGTGCCATGCAATCAGTTCTGGTGACTACCGATCAACAATCGGGTTACATGCAGCCCGTGCAAACCGACAGCACATTTTCAGAGCTGCTGGCAGCCAATACCGATATTCCTGATTATGCTTTAACGGCAGAACATTCCAAAACCATCGGCATTATTTCGATGCTGTTTGATACCTTGAAAGGTGAGCAAGGCATATCCGGGCCCATCAAGGCACTGTTGTTGCAATTAACGGTGCCCTTGTTAAAGGCAGCAGTGCAGGACGATGAGTTCTTTAGCGATAAATCCAATCCGGCCCAGGTGTTGTTTAACAGTATTGCTGATGCCAGTTCTTCATGGACAGCTGAAAATAGCGTTAATAACGATTTCCTCTATAAAAAAATGTCATCGATAGTACAAAAAGTCACAGAAGATTATGAGCATGATGCCGATGTTTTTGAAACGGCAGTGGATGATTTTGAAAGCTACGTTGACACTGAAAAAGAAAAGTCACAAAAAATTGAAGATCGTATCATTGCTGCCGAAACAGCGCAGGCGCGCATACAGGCAGCAAGAAAACTTGCCCAAAAACGTATTTATGATGTCTTTGGTGATTTTATCCTTGATGAGGAATTAAAAAATTTTATAGACAAAAGCTGGGAGCAGGCACTGTTTTATATTGCCAACAATCATTTTGATGATCGGGATGCTCAGGAATGGAAACAAGTCGATGAAATTGAAAATCACCTGGCAAAAATACTCGATTGCATAAAAATTCCAATGACACTGGATGAGTTGTTTGAAAAAACCATTAGCCTTTATGTGGCGACGGGTCGTGCTGAAAGTGATATCAGGGCAGAGCTGGAAGTGATTCGTCCTGAACTTGAAGTATTGCTGGAAGATGCAGAAGAAGATCAGCCCAAATCCAACATCGTAAAATTACCTGTCAAACCTTCAGCAACGGGGGCATTTAACAAATTTGCCGAAGATGCGGATGTGGATTATATCCGCGATAGTGAAGACGATAGTGAAGACGATAGTGAAGACGATAGTGAAGACGATAGCGAGGACGATAGTCTGGACGACGAAATCGATACTGTGGACACCCTGGCCGAGGCTGCACAGGTGATAGGTGAGGGAGTGGTAGTTGATGATATAGATGATTACGAAAAAAATTATCAGGCCGCGCAGGATGCCGCTATACACGCACTGTTAGAAAAAGTGGGTATAGGCAGTTGGCTGGAAGATAAAGAGACAGAACCATCTATAAAAGTAAAACTCGCCGCCCACATCAAATACACCGATACCTATGTTTTTGTGAATCGTAAAGGCGTTAAGGCCGTGAGTTATGATGGCCCGACGTTTGCCGCGCGTTTGCAGGATAAGCTAATGGTGGTAGTCGATAATTCACAATTATATGATCGCTCCATGGAAAATATTATTGGCAGTTTGCGTCATTGATGTAGATCCTGGCAAACAAGGGCCGAACATTGTTTTGGCGGTGCAGTGTAAAAGCATTTCTGCCCTGACTTCTTGTTAAATTTCCTGCTGCATGCCTTGCTTATTACACAGTTTTAAAGCTCATTCTTGGCACAGCTGGTACATTACAATGCAGTAATGTTACCCACCCCTAACACATATTTTCATTGATTA
>CAZTZY010000079.1:0-13773 GCA_964617765.1 uncultured Spongiibacteraceae bacterium | reverse complement strand
CGTGATCCTGCTGCGTTTGCCTGGGCCATTATCCACATGGCACAAACTTTGAAGGCACAACATGAAGCCATCAAGAATGGGGAAAATACCTATCCCGTACCGTTACCTTATGCCATTGCTGAAACGGTGAAAGGTTATGGTTTCCCTGGTTCTGGCACCAATGCCGCACATAATTTGCCGCTGGCGGGTAATCCACATCATGATCTTGCCTCGCAACAACAGTTCAATGAAGGTTGTCGCCAATTATATGTGCCGTTAGAAGATTTGCAGCAGGCAATGAGTGCCTTGAAAAATCACCCGCAATCACAACGTGTCGCCGAGAAAGATCATTGTTTGCGGCAGTTGCAGGTGGCGGCGGCAACAATGCCTGCAATCAAGGAAGCTGAAGTGGGTGAATGTATTGCGCCAATGGCACAAGTAGATGTGTGGTTTGAGGCTCTGGTAAAAGCCAATCCACAGCATCGTGTGCGCATCGGCAATCCCGATGAAATGCGCAGCAATCGCATGAATAAAACCCTGGATTTATTGCAACACCGTGTTACTTCGCCGGAAGCGCATTTGTCTGAATCACTGACAGGTTCAGTGGTTACGGCATTGAATGAAGAAGCGGTGGCCAGTGCGGCATTAGCCAATAAACAGGGTATTAACCTGGTGGTAAGTTATGAAGCATTTGCGGTAAAAATGCTCGGTGCCATGCGCCAGGAAGTGATTTTTGCGCGGCATTTAAAAGAAGCCGGGCGGCCACTGAACTGGTTAAGCGTGCCGGTCATAGTGACATCGCATACGTGGGAAAACGGCAAGAATGAACAATCGCATCAAGACCCTACTTTAAGCG
This sequence comes from uncultured Spongiibacteraceae bacterium, assembly GCA_964617765.1. GTDB lineage: Bacteria > Pseudomonadota > Gammaproteobacteria > Pseudomonadales > DT-91 > CAZTZY01. The sequence goes on along the minus strand of CAZTZY010000079.1, from coordinate 12,938 downwards.
AAGCCTGGCTGGGCGAAATGGCCGATGTGGCTCCGGTGTATTTTCCGTTTGATGCCAATTCGGCAGTAGCGGTGATGGAAAGCCTGTATCAACAGCGTGGGCGCATTGCCACGATGGTGATTTCCAAATCAGTCACGCCGGTTGTGTGCGCAACACAGCAAGCGCGTTTGGCGGTTAAACAGGGGGCATTTGTGGTGAGCCATGATGCCAATGCAAAAATACAGTTCATAGCCATTGGCGCTTACCAGCTGGAATCCGCTATCCTGGCTGCAAAAAAATTGCGTGATCAAGGTATAGGCTGTTCAGTAGTCGCTGTTATCGAGCCCGGAAGGTTCCGTATTCCGCGCGATACCCTCGAGGCCGGATATGTGCACAATGATAAAGCCATTTCTGCGATTATTCCTGAAGTGACAAACCGGGTGTTTGTTTGCCATACCCGTGCGGAGTTGATAACGGGAGTATTAAGGCGTCTGGATACAGGCCGTGCAAAGAGTTGTTTTCTGGGTTACGCGAATCGTGGCGGCACCCTGGATGTGCAGGGTATGTTGTTTGCCAATGGTCAATCAGCGGTACAGCTTGTTGAGACTGGCAGGCGATTACTGGATCTTTGAGGGAAAGATTCTTATCCATGTCATTCGAATCCTCTCAGGAGAAATACGCCGGATTTCCATTGTTTATACATAGCGGTCGGTTCCAAACCGACCCTAACTAAGGCCTGTCTTACTTACACTAGAAAGCAATCGTGCTTCCCAGTCGCGGTATTTCAGTACCGATACCATGATCTGCCCATAGTTTTTCCGAAAGGACATCGAGCGCCCTGGATTCGCCATGCACCAACATCAATCGCGGATTAGTGGTAAATTGACTGGCCCATTCAATCAATTCGTCTTGCCCTGCATGTGCCGAGAAACAACCGAGGGTTTCGATGCCAGCTTGCACGATAAATTCTTCACCAAACATTTTTATGTTCTTTTTGCCATCAACCAGAATGCGACCCAGAGTGCCGTTGGCCTGAAAGCCGACAAAAATAATAGTGTTGTTACGGTTCCAGATGCGGTGCTTGAAATGCTGGCGAATTCTTCCGCCTGTACACATGCCGCTACCGGCAATAATTATCGCACCTTTTTTAATGCGATTAATCGCCATCGATTGTTCCGGTGTTTCGGATAATTTCAATGTGGGCAAAAAATGTTCGAGAGATTGCCGATGCATTTTATTTAGCTGTTTTATATCATCTGGATCTAACATCTTTAACCAATGGTCATAAACCTGGGTTACCGCGATGGCCATAGGGCTATCAAGGAAAACTTCCCAATGATTGAGTTTGCCTTGTTGATATAAACAGCCCAGATGGAAAATCAGTTCCTGGGTTCTTCCCACAGCAAAAGCCGGTATCATCACCACACCACCTTTTTTCCAGGTGTCGTTGAGAATATTTTCCAGTTGATGCAGGGTATCTTCCAGGCAGCGATGATTCCTGTCGCCATAAGTGCCCTCCATTAAAACGACATCGGCAGTTGTCAGTTTGACGGGATTCTTCATCAGAACCGATTCTTTATTACCAAGATCACCGGAAAATACCAGGGTTTTACTGATGCTTTTTTCCTCCATGATGATCTCGACAATCGATGAACCAAGAATGTGGCCGGCATCATAAAAAGTGACATGGGCCTTTTTCTTGATGGCTACCGGGGTTTCATAACTGGTGGATTTGCACAGCGATAGTACTTTTTTGACATCTTGCTGGGAGAACTCAGCCTTCAGTAATTTTTTGCCGGAACGCATACGATGCCTGTTTTCACGTTCCAGATCACGTTCGTACAAGCCGGTTGAATCCTTTAGCATGATGGCTAACAGATCAGCCGTTGCTTTTGTGCAATAAATGTGGCCATTAAAACCCTGGTGTACCAGTTTGGGTAACATGCCCGAATGATCGAGATGCGCGTGCGACAAAATGACGGCATCGATACTGGCCGGGGCAAAGGAAAAATCCTGTTTGTGCAGGTGATCAATCACATCACCGCCTTGCTGTAAGCCACAATCGAGCAAAACGCGCCCGAGAGCAGGGGATTCGAGTAAATAACAGGAGCCAGTCACTTCTTGAGAAGCGCCGAGAAAAGTCAGCGTTGCCATAATATTCCTTAACATTCTGTCGTTATTAAACTTTTTTCAGTGTAGCAGAGAGATGAGAAATGAAAATCTGACTTATATCATGATAAATCGTTCTTTATGGATAAATCCCGACGCTTATTCAAATTGGCGATAAGCAAATGACAAAACGATATTTCAATTGAGAGGCTATTTTATTTATGGTGCAGACTCTAATTCAGTTTATACATAACGAGACAGCCCCATGAAATTACGCCAGCTTGATCACGATGTGTTATTACAACAACAGGCTACCGAGTTACAGCATGAACATGAATTACTGGGAATTCCTCCGCTCGAAGAGCAGGTGGTCCATCCGCCATCTCATCCCTGGTTGCGCGAGCTACTGTTGCTGGTGGGAATACCGCTGACGATATTTGCGTTGATTGTATTAGGAAAACAGTTTTTGCCGGTTACATGGCAAGGCTATCTTGATGTGGTTGCCACGGGCTTGCAGAGCGAATTGTTTATCGGTGCCTTGCTGGTGGGTTTGGTTGCACAAATGATCGATGGCGCATTAGGTATGGCTTATGGCATTACGGCCAATACTTTTTTGCTAGCCAGTGGCGTACCACCAGGAGCTGCAACAGCATCGGTGCATTTGGCAGAAGTATTTACTACCGGATTTTCAGGCTTTTCACACTGGCGTTTTGGTAACGTTGATAAAGCGTTGTTCAAGCGCCTGGTTATTCCTGGTGTTATAGGTGTAGTGTTAGGTGCTTATGTAATAACGAGCATTGATGGCAATGTGATCAAACCCTATGTGTCGGCTTATTTGCTATTGATGGGGGGTTATATTTTATACAAAGCCTTGCGGCACGTAAGCAAGAAACACAGGGAGATACCCAAAAATGTGCATTGGCTAGCTGTATTGGGCGGGTTTGTCGATTCTGTGGGTGGCGGTGGTTGGGGACCGGTAGTGACAACTTCACTCGTAGGAACAGGACGTGATCCACGTACTACCATTGGTTCGGTTAATGCTGCCGAGTTTTTTCTGGCATTGGCAGGCGCAATATCATTTACCTTGTTGGGTGCATTTACGCATTGGCAGGTAATTGCCGGGTTGGTAGCAGGTGGTTTAATTGCTGCTCCGTTTGCCGCACTGTTATGTCGTTATTTGTCAGCCAAAAAGCTGATGGTTATTGTGGGTTTGCTGATAATATTAATTAGTACAAGAAATTTGTATGTGGCATTGCTTTAATTAATGGCTTTGCAGGTTTTTCAGTGTATGTCATTAACCATTTAAAATACTGAAATCCGGTTCCTGCATTTAAGCTGGAACCGGAGTGATCAGGCGTTTTAGCCATTGATGGTGCGCAATGCGGCGATACGTGTATCCAGGGGTGGATGGCTGGAAAACAATTGGGCAAAACCTCTACCTTTATGACTGCTGATACCAAATGCCATCAGACTGTCTGGCATTTCGTTAGGTAATTCATATTCTCGTTTCAGTGCTTCGAGTGCGCCAATCATGGCTGCAGGTGTAGTCAGTGCAGCGCCACCCGCATCAGCACGGTATTCACGGTGACGTGAGAACCACATGACAATGGCGGATGCGAGTATGCCCAGAACCATTTCGGTGACCATCACTACCATGAAATAGCCCATACCATGACCGCGTTCATTTTTGAAAATAGCGCGGTCGATAAATGTACCAATGATACGAGCGAAAAACATGACAAATGTGTTGATAACGCCCTGGATCAAAGACAGGGTAATCATATCGCCGTTGGCAACATGGGCAATTTCGTGACCAATCACCGCTTTTACTTCACTACGGCTCATGTTGCGTAATATACCTTCGCTGACTGCCACCAAAGCACTGTTCTTGTTCCAGCCTGTGGCAAATGCGTTAGATTGTTGAGCAGGGAATATACCCACTTCAGGCATACCAATACCGGCTCTTTCCGATAATTCCTGTACGGTACTTATCAACCATCTTTCTGTTTCGTTGGCAGGTTCCTTGATGATTTTTACGCGGGCAGACATTTTTGCCATGGTTTTGGATAGCAATAGCGAAATAATGGAACCGGCCATACCGAATACTGCGCAGTAGATAAGCAGCGAGGTAAGGTTCAGCCCGGCACCACTTTGGGTCAGGTAGCTTTCTACACCTAATAGTCTCAGGGTAATACTGGCAACAATCACAATTGCCAGGTTGGTTAACAGGAATAGGCCAATACGCATCATTAATTTTTTGCTCCAGTAATATTTTTTTTATATACGTAATTTATATAGGTATTGATGAATGAATTTAAAGGGCAAGAAGATAAATTCTTTTAATTAAGCTTATGAAAAACCAGACAAAAGATAAGGATATCGAAGTGTTTAGAGACTATCGGGCTTGCGCCCGATTTATCTTTCCGCCTGAGGAAATTGAATTTACAGGGCGATTTTCTTGAATTCCTGAGTGTCGGCATTCAATTCATACATTTTGCCGTTACGAATATCATAATACCAGCCATGTAACTCCAGTTTGCCGGTTGCAACGCGTTCGGCTATCCATGGAAACGTCATTAAATTATTCAATGATTGTACAATGCCCAATTCCTCACAGGCATGGTAGCGTTCTTGCTGGTTCTGGTAGTTGGAATCATTATAGATTGATTCCTTGACTGCAGTTAACTGGCTCATCCATTTATGGATAAAGCTGTGTTTGTCATGGGAATTGCGTCTATCCATTAATGCCTTGATGCCGCCGCACTGGGCATGACCAAGAACAATGATACTTTCAACTTCCAGTGAATTGACCGCGAATTCAAGTGCTGCACTGGTGCCGTGATAACTGTCATCACTGACATTGATTTCACACGGTGGAACAAGATTGGCAACATTACGCACAACAAACAAATCACCCGGATCACAATTCAGGATAATGGCGGGTTCTACGCGGGAGTCGCAGCAAGAAATAAGACAGATTTTTGGTGACTGGCCTTCAGTGGCCAACTGTTGCAAGGTTTCCTTGTTGTCTGCGTAATATACTTCCCTGAAACGTTTATAACCTTCAATAAGTGTATCTGTTGCCGACATTCTTGTTTTTCTCATTATTGTTGATGTAAGTGATTTAAATTTCGACTTTTCAGTCGTGCTGCATCATAACTTATTTTTTGCTTTTGGGTAGAAGCACCAGATGTGATCCGGAAAGGCGGTCCTGCCAGCTGAATTTATCCTTATCGACATACATCCATAGAAAACCAAGGCCAGCGAAGGCCAGGGATAAAGCTGCAGCTGCAAATCGAATGTAGGCCTGTTTTAAACTGATGCGTTCGTGATTGGCATTATCCAGACGAATGCGCCAGGTTTGCATACCGAGTGTTTGGCCATTTTTAATCCAGAAATACACATAAAAATGGCACAAAGTGAAAAGCATCAATAGAAAAGTGGGGATTCGCCATAATCCGTTGATGGCAGGTTCACCTTTTGCCAGAGTATCAGAGCCCTCAATACCAATACGCACTAAAATCATCAGGCCTACACAGGCCAGTAATAGAGCAAAAACCAGCCACGTATCATAAAAAATCGCTGCCATCCGTCGCAGTAGGCCGGGGGTGGAGAGTTGTTCTTGTTCAGTCATGGTAATACCTGTTAAATTAGAAAATTATAGCCTTTGTGGTATGTTGCTGAAAGCTGATCTAAGCTTTAACGTCATGATAAAATTTGTCGTTGATTAAACGGGTCAAAGAAACGTAAACTCAAACTCAAACGAAGTAACCTTTATAGAGCCGGGATTAGCCATGCAAGAATTAGTAAAGATATTACTTATTGAAGACGATGCTCAAGTTTCCCAATTTATTGCCAATGGACTGACTAAGCTGGGTTACTCGGTGACGCAGGCCATAGAGGGTATTGCCGGTAAACAGTTGGCTATAGACAAGCATTTCGATTTGATGATTGTCGATCGCATGTTGCCTGGTTGTGACGGTTTAAGCATTGTTGAGGCCGTCAGGGCAAATGGTAATAGTGTTCCGGTATTGTTTTTGAGCGCTTTGGGTGATGTTGATGATCGTATCAAAGGCTTGAAAGCTGGTGGTGATGATTATCTGGTAAAGCCTTTTGCTATTGAAGAGTTGATTGCACGTATTGAAGTATTGTTGCGCCGTAAAGATGCATTACCTTCAACCCGGCTGAAGGTGGGCGATCTTGAACTTGATTTGCTCAGCCAAAAAGTGACCCGTGAAGGCAAAAATATCAATCTGCAACCGCGTGAATTCCGTTTGCTGGAATATCTGATGAAGCATGCCGGTCAAATTGTTACCCGTACCATGTTGCTGGAAAATGTCTGGGAATACCATTTTGACCCTCAGACTAACGTCATTGATGTGCATGTCAGTCGATTACGCCAAAAAATAGACAAGGATTTCGAGAAGCCTTTATTAAGTACAGTCCGTGGCGCAGGGTATATGTTGAATGATTCTTAATCGAATCTTCAAAACCTATACCTTCCGCTTTGCGGTCGGGTATGTCTTCACTATCAGTCTTTGTGCCTCCTTTATCTCCGCCCTTATTTACTGGGCTATTTCCTTTGATTATTTTAATCGCGTTCAGGAGGGCATACGCCTGGAGCTTGAAGCGGCAACTGCCAGTTATCAGGCATCGGGTATAGAAGGTTTTGAAAAACGTGTTAAAAAACGCACCTCTCCTGATAGAAGAGATCGTTACTTTTTTGCTTTGGCAGATACCAACAAAAAGGTGTTGGCAGGTAATTTATCTCAATGGCCTGCATTTAATGCCTATGTTGACGGCTGGTTCACTTTTGAAAAAAACCTGTTTGACTGGCAGGATAATAAACCGCAGGATTTTGTTGGCTTGTCGGTAGTGCTTGATAATGGTTATCAGGTATTGGTTGCCAGAAACTACGAAGATGTCGGCCAGCGTATTGAGCTGGTGGCCGGCATGTTGATTTACACCACACTGGTTACCGTTATTCTGGGGGTTATTGGCGGCGCTTTCATCTCGGCCGGTATGATAAAACGTATCGATTCGTTAAATCGCAGTATTTCCAATATCATGCACGGAAATTTATCGGAACGTCTGAAAGTCACTACGCGTGGTGGTGAAATCGATCAACTGGCGACGCAGTTGAACATGATGCTTGATCGCATCGAAGACTCGATGAACGATGTGCGTGAAGTGTCTAACAATATCGCCCATGATTTGCGTACACCCTTAACACGGTTACGTAATAAACTGTCACTGTTAAGTGCACAATCCACACCTGAAAATCGCGACCTTATTCGCGAAATGCTGCATGAATCCGATCAGCTGTTGTCGATATTCAGTTCCTTGTTGCGTATAGCCCAGGTTGAGGCGGGCACACAAAAATCCAATTTTACCCACGTAGACCTCACGCAAATATTTGTTGATGTGGTTGAGCTATATGAACCATTGGCGTCGGTCAATGGCAAAAGTCTGGAGATCGTCAAATCGGATGCTTGCCATATACAGGGTGATAAGGATTTATTATTCCAGATGCTGGTGAACCTGTTGGATAACGCCATTAAATACACCCCTGAAGGTGGAGCAATTGTGGCCGGGTTATATGTAGAGCCTGATTGTCTACGTATTGTGTTTGTCGATAACGGCCCCGGCATACCTGTGCAAAAATATGAAAAAGTTTTTCAGCGTTTCTATCGTGTTGAGGAAAGTCGTGGAGTGCAGCCAGGGAATGGACTGGGATTAAGTTTGGTTAAGGCGGTAGCGGTGTTACATGGAGGTACTATTACGTTGAGCGACAGTCGTCACTATTTTCCTGATAGTGCAACATCGGGCTTGCAGGTCACTATAGAAATTCCCATTGAAACCCTATGATCTTTTCGGTTCAGGCTAATCTTCAGTCGGACTCGCCTTTAAAGGATTTAAAAAACTCACGTCGCCAGACGAATATGGCTGACATCCGGTGCTGGTGGTGGAGGCGTTTTTTTCACGCCTTCCAAAATATCTGCACCTACAGCCGCTGTTGAAATATGGCTAACATCTGGTGCAGGAGGTGGAGTGGTTTTTTCAACGAGCTCGCTGAGATCAAAACCCCCTTCAGCCACTGAAATATGATCAACAGAAGGTGCTGGAGGAGGCGGTTCTTTTTTAACACCGGCCAGAATATCAGCACCCACAGCAGCAGTAGAAAGATGGCTGACATCGGGAGCGGGTGGCGGAGGGGTTTTATCTATTTCAGGTTGATCAAAAACCGATGCCATACGCATGCCGGAAATATCTACTTTGACGGCTACAACGACAGCACGTTCATCTTCACGTAATACATCACTGCCTGGTGGCAGGATAATAAACTCTATGGGTTCCGCATCAATTATAGTGGCTTCAGCCATTGGCAGTGGCGAGTTATCTTCTTCAGCAATGGTGGCAACTGGAACAGCGGGTTTCGGGGCTATCTGCTTAGGGGCTATCTGGTCAGGGGTTATCTGGTCAGGGGCTTTCTGTGCAGATACAACGCTAGCCGGGGCAGGTGATGCAGGTTGAGCATTGGCAGTCGGCGAAATCGGGGCAACGCCTGCAGCTAATTTGATATAAATTTTGGCGCCGGCTTTTTCCAGGGCTTGTTTGAATTTGGCGGAAGTGGCCTTATCCAGGTCCTTTTTTAAAGGAATAATCTTGCCAGAAAAGAGCTGTTCAAGCTTTTCCGGAGAAGCCTTGAACAGTTGACCGACATTGGTTTTTACCAGGTCGGGTTCAAATCCATCAAGTACTTCACCACGAAAGAAAATGTCGTAATGTTGTTCAGACATGTTAGCTGCTCATTTATTATAAGAATTTGCTACTATGCCAAAGTATAGAACATATTATTCAATAAGGTCTATGTGGTTGATAATTGTCGAATAATCGCTAGTCTAGGCAGATATATACAGAAAACACATTATGAAACCATCTGAAACATCATCAGCCTATGTGCCCACACGGTTTGCCAAGTCGCTTTTAAAGCTGGCGGAACAGCATCGTTTTGATATCCAGAAAATTTTGCTGGAATCCGGTCTCGACTTTAATCCGCTCGATGCCAGTTGCCCGGAGCATATTTCTGCCATTCATTACAGTCGTATTTATCAAAAGGTATTATCGCTGCTGCAAGATTACAGCTTTGGCATGTCGCCGGGTAAAGGCATGAGTGCCGGCGCTTTTTGCATGATGTGTTATGCCATTATCCATTGCGACACGCTTGGCAAGGCTATTCGCCGATTAACCGAATTTATTGCCGTGTTTTATGAAGCCCCGATGCATCTGCAAATGTCGACCAAAAGCGATACAGTGACAATTTCCTATCCCTTTTATCGTGAAACTGAAATGGCCAAGGGGCAAACTGGCGAAGCTTACGGTTTGGCTTTATGGCATCGTTTTTTCAGCTGGCTGATAGGTATGCCGATAGAATTGCAGGCAGTGCGCCTGGTGTCGCCCAAACCATCCAATTCCGAGAGTTTCAGTCGCTTGTTTGGTGTGAAGGTCACTTTCGCTTCCCCAATGAACGGTTTTGATTTTCACAGCCGTTATCTGGAGTTACCCATTTCACAAAACGAAGACAGCTTGCGAGATTTTCTGCGCACTGCACCTTACCAGATGATGATCGAGCCGCAAGAGGCAGAATCCAGCCAGTTGATCAACCAGGTACGGCGTATCATGGGTTATGATTTAAGCCAGGGATTTCCCAGTTTTGAAGAGGTGGCTTCCGCATTGAATGTATCGCCACCGACATTACGGCGTCATCTGCGTAAAGAAGGTGTTAGTTACCAGGGTTTGAAAGACCGTTGCCGAAAGGAAACCGCGATTGCCTATTTAAGCCGTCCCGAACTTTCCGTGAGTTCAGTGGCGGCATTGATGGGTTTCACTGATCCTAGCGCATTTCATCGTTCTTTCAAAAAGTGGACAGGTTTAACGCCCGGGCAATATCGCCTGCAAGAGTTTGATATAGAAGTGAGTGTCGATTGACTGTCAGTTAACGTATTGCTTCAGTTCTACGATGACAAAACCGATACACACTATAAATCCCACTAGTGGCAAAAACGAAGGAACACAAAGCACACCTTCCACTTTGGGTATCTTTCTTTTGATGCGCCACAGCGATAAATTCACCACCGAAAAAGTCAGTAACACAATCAGTGAAGTCATTTCCGCAAGAACAGCCAAACGTCCGGCCAGCGCCAAAACCAGTATTATCGAAGACACCAAAATTGTGGCAATCACTGGCGTTTGTGTGCGTGTATGAATCTTGCCGAGGATTTGCGGTAATTGCCCGCGAGAACTCAAACCGTACAAAATCCGCGATGACATAATAATCTGGATAATCGCACCGTTGATAATCGCAATCATGCCAATGATATTGATGGCATCTGCCTTTTGGCCAGATTGGGTCTCGTACAGCAAAGAAAGGGGAGCATCACTGGCAGCAAGGCGTTCAGGCCCTAACGCTAATACCGCAGCCAGCATGATCGACATATATAAAAGCGTGGTGAAAACAATGGTTATCAATATCGCCAGTGGCAATGTCCGTTTAACATCTTTTACTTCTTCAGCCACTTCTACCATATCTTCAAAACCGATAAAGGCATAAAAAGCTAAAATGGCACCGCCGCTGATCGCCAGCCAACTGGCTTTGTCGGCAGAGGGAATTAGCTCGGGTAATCTGGCGGGCAATTGGCCCAGTGCCTCGCGGCTAACATATACGATGGTTAATAATCCGGCAATTTCAATGCAGGTGATGATGGCGGCCATGGTGACCGATTCGGCAATGCCCCAAATCGCGATGGCAGTAATAACGAGCGTTATGGCGACTATTAATAACCAGCGATCAGTGTCGATATATTCTCGCAAATAACCGATAAAGCCATTGATCAGCGCCGCAGCAGAAACAATGCCCGCCAGGCACACCATAAGCCCGATGATCACAGCCAGTTTTGGCGAAGAAAATGCTTGCTGGGTATAGAGTGCACTGCCAGCTGCTTTGGGATATCTTCCCGAGAGTTCGGCAAATGACAATGCCGTAAGCGAAGCCAGTAAAGAGGCTACCAAAAAAGAAGCCGGTGCCAGATAGCCGGCAATACTCGCTATATCACCAATCAATGCATAAATGCCTGCACCAATGGTGGTGCCCAGTCCATACAAGATCATATGCGGCAAGGTGAGTGTTCGTTTAAGCGTAGGGGATGGCATTGTCAGTTATGTTGTCAGTAACGGTTTATCGGTTTTTGGGGTTAAGTGGTATCAATAATATATGATCAAAAACTGCAAATCTGGAGCACTGTTTTTTCAAATCAATTTCAAAAACAGTGTGTGATTGAAAGAATGGAAATACAAGAAAAAACTGCCCGCCAGTTTTTAATGCAGGAGAGCAGTTTGCAATTATTTGGCAGGTATTTGTTGCGCTGATTGATGTTGCATCATTTGCTCCATCATCCCTTGCATCATATCCATACGCTTTTCCATTTTACTCATAGTTTCGCACATCATGGGTTCTTTCATTTTTGACTTAGATGAGCCTTCAGCATTTTTTGTATCACCCTTCATCGACATGCCTTTCATTTTACCCATCATGTCCATGTGTTCTTGCATCATGGTCATGTGTTCCTGCATTAATTTTTCGCGTTCTTCCGGCGTTTTGGCCTGCTTTATTTTGTCCATCATGGCCTGCATTTTTTCCATATGTTCATGCATGTCATGCATCTTTGGCATATCGCCGGTTTTAGTTTCAGTGTTTGCTGCGGTTGCCGGGTGGTGTGCTGCGTGTTCATCGCTGGATTTATCTGCCAACACAACGGTATTGGCCAGAATTATCAACAAGGCAAGTAATAAACGGTGTGTATTTTTCATAACTAACTCCAATAGCATAGGGGGAGTTCCACAATGAACGATTATTAACATCAGTTAATGATATGGAACAAGAAATGATCAAAAAGAAAATAGTGTTTATGTGTGGTTTATGGCGTAAAACTATAAATTTGCTGATAAGCAAAAATCGGCCAAACCAGTACAAAAAATCATCATTTTGTCCATAATTGCCAGTTTTATGTCCGCATTGGGCATTGCCTTTTTACCTGTATCAGTTAATCTGCATGCTCCCGAAAACCCATGAAACAGCCAGACAAACCATAAAATCCGGGGCTTTGGGCAACCTTTAAACCTTAACGGCAGTTTACATTCAACGTATTACATTCAACGCAGGAACTCTCATGGCAAAAGAAGCATATATATTTGATGCAATCCGTACGCCTCGCGGCAAAGGCAAGCAGGGCGGCGGCATGTATGAAGTCAAACCGATTGATATGGTGGTTAACCTTCTCGACGCCATGAAACAGCGTCATGACCTCGATACCGATTATGTTGAAGACATGATCCTTGCCACGGGTGAACCTGTGAATGAGCAAGGCCAGAACATTGCCAAAACGGCACTGGTGTATGCAGATTGGTCCGATAACACTACCGGTGCACAGTTGCATCGTTATTGCGCAGGTGGACTGGATGCCTGTAACAATGCTTCGGCAAAAATCAAGGCCGGTTATGAAAACCTGGTATTGGCCGGCGGCGTTGAATCCATGTCACGTCTCGGTATTGGTGCCAGCGGCGCAGCAGCAGGTGATCCATGGGTTGCCATGCACAGCTACGGCGTATCACAAGGTATCGGCGCCGATCTGGTTGCTACGTTAGATGGTTTTACCCGTGAAGATGTTGACCGTTATGCGGTAATGTCACAAAGCCGTGCAGCTGAAGCCTGGGCTAAAGGCTACTTCAAAAAATCGATGGTGCCGGTTCGTGATATGAACGGCGTTATCATCTGCGATAAAGATGAATTGATT
>CAZTZY010000078.1:0-14045 GCA_964617765.1 uncultured Spongiibacteraceae bacterium | reverse complement strand
TGGCACTTGAGATTAACTTCCCTGCTCTCTCTTGTCTTTACGAATTTCAGGTACAATTTTATCAACCCAACTCATGCCCTAATCCTCTTGCCATTAAGCATTATTATCAATTGCGCGTCGTAGCGACTGCAAAAAGGTTTTGGTAACAAGCAACGCATCACTGGTATTACCCGATTTATTCATTCTATCAACTAAGGCACTTCCAACAACAGCCCCTTGCGCAATTTGTGCGATTTTTTGCGCTGACTCTTCGTCTTTAATGCCAAAACCCACACACACTGGCAAATCTGTAATTGATTGAATTATTTCAATTTTTTCTTTAACTGACTGAATATCCAGATTACCTGCACCGGTAACCCCTTTTAAGGAAACATAATATAAGTAACCACTGGCCTGTTCAGCTATCAGGCGAATCCTCTTCTCTGTGGTGGTAGGTGCAATCAAGTAAATATTATCAATCTGGTATTTGCTTAAGGCTGTTACAAATACCCCGACTGCTTCTTCAGGTGGCATATCCACAATCAATACACCATCAACACCTGCCTTTGCCGCTTTTTCTGCAAAATTTTCGTAACCCATCACTTCTATAGGATTGGCATAACCCATCAATACCACTGGAGTATCTTTATCTTGCTGCCTGAATTGCTCAACACACTTCAAGACATCCTTAAGACTGGTATTGTGAAGTAGTGCCCGCTCGTGAGCCAATTGGATAACTGGCCCCTCTGCCATGGGATCGGAAAATGGCACGCCTAGTTCAATAATATCAACTCCTGCCTCTACCATTGAGTGCATCATTGGTACACACAATTCCAGAACTGGATCCCCGGCAACAAAATACGGCACTAAAGCCTTTTTATTTTGTTGTTTTAATTTTGCTAAACAGCTCGCTATACGACTCACACACTCACCTAACCAATAGAAATATTATCAATAGCAGCAATAGTATGAATATCCTTATCACCACGCCCGGAAAGATTAACAATCATGATTTGATCTTTACGCATTTTTGCTGCTTGTTTTTTAGCATAAGCGACCGCATGACTGGACTCTAACGCTGGCATTATACCTTCAACCAATGTCAATTCCCTGAATGCTGCCAAAGCTTCATCATCAGTAATGGCAACATAATTGACTCGACCTATATCATGCAACCAGGAATGCTCAGGCCCAACACCTGGATAATCAAGCCCAGCAGAAATAGAGTGCGTCGGAATAATCTGGCCATTTTCATCTTCTATCAAATAGGTGCGATTACCATGCAAAACACCAGGACGCCCCTTATTGATTGCTGCTGCATGTTCATTGGTATTTAACCCATGACCGGCAGCTTCTACACCATACATGACCACATCAACATCATTCAAGAATGGATGAAATAAACCAATGGCATTTGATCCTCCACCCACACAAGCTACCAACGCATCTGGCAAACGGCCTGCTTGTGCCAAGCATTGTGCACGTGCTTCACGACCAATGACTGACTGGAAATCACGCACTAACATCGGATAAGGATGGGGGCCAGCGACTGTACCTATAATGTAATAGGTATTATCCACATTGGTTACCCAATCACGCATTGCTTCATTCATGGCATCTTTCAACGTGCGCGAACCGGATGTTACAGAAACCACTCTGGCACCCAATAATTTCATGCGATAGACATTTAATGATTGACGGCGAATATCCTCTTCACCCATAAAAATAACACATTCAAGTCCGAGCCTGGCAGCAACCGTTGCCGTTGCCACACCATGCTGACCCGCTCCAGTCTCGGCAATAATACGAGTCTTACCCATATATTTGGCAAGCAGCGCTTGACCAATAGTGTTATTCACCTTATGCGCACCCGTGTGATTTAAATCCTCACGCTTCAGATAAATTTGCGCACCACCAATCTCGCGAGTCCATCTTTCCGCAAAATATAATGGACTTGGCCTGCCGACATAATGTGCCAGATCATTGTCGAACTCTTTTTGAAATTCGGCAGTTTTACTTAATTTTTCATAAGCTTCAGCGAGCTCATCTAACGCACAAATCAAGGTTTCAGAAACAAAGCGTCCGCCATAGATACCAAAATGCCCGCTGGCATCTGGAAACGCTTTATAATCAACTAATTTATAAGAATCACTCACAATACAACCTCTATAGATTTCGCCTTATTAATAAACGCTCGAATCTTCTCAGTGGATTTAATACCTTTTTCTGTCTCTACTCCACCACTCACATCAACAGCGTAAGGCTTACATGTTTTTATGGCTTGTTGAACATTATCTACAGTTAACCCGCCAGCCAGAATCAAAGGCTTGTCTGAATTTTGCGGAAATAAATCCCAATTAAAAATCTCTCCGGTGCCACCAGCTTGTTGCGGATGATAGGTATCGAGCAAAAATCCCTTTGCACCATAATATTCAGCCATTTTCCCAACGACGTCGAGACCTGGCCTCATGGTTATAGCTTTGATATAGGCTTTTTTAAAAGACTCACAAAATTCTGGTGTTTCCTCACCATGAAATTGCAACAAATCCAGATCTACACTGGCAAGCACTCGCTGAATTTCAGCACTATCAGCATTAACAAACAAACCTACACGCTGTACAAAGGGAGGCATGCCATCTGCAATGGCTTTAGCCGTAGCTATATCCACACATCGTGAACTGGGTTTATAAAAAACCAGCCCAATGGCATCTGCACCGGCTTCGCAGGCAAAAACAGCATCCGAAAGCCTGGAAATACCGCAGATTTTTACTTTAATGTTTCGCAATATTATTATCCTGAAAGAGAATCATTTTAGCGATTTGGGTTTCTTTTGTCTGTAATCCCATCGTCTTGACTACGAATAAATACTGGGCCAAAAGGTGTTTTAGGTAAATCGTAATGCTCTGGGTAATGTACTTGTACAAAATATAAGCCATCAGGTGAGGCTGTTTTTGCTGCCTGCGTCCTATCACGAGTATCCAGAACTTCCTTGGCCCAGATAGCATTTTGGTTGCCTAATCCAATCTCTATGAGCACACCCATGATATTCCTGACCATATGCAACAAAAATGCATTGGCACAAATTTCAGTGATAACAAAATCATCCTGTTTAAATACTTTAATGTAGTTAACACAACGAAAAGGCGTATTGGATTGGCAACCGGCGCCTCGATAAGCTGAAAAGTCATTCTCACCTAATAAAAAATTGGCGGCATCCTGCATGGTCTCAATATTTAACTGACGAGGAATAACCGTAATTTTTTTATCAAGAATAGCGCTTCTTACAGATGAGTTTAAAATAATATAGCGATAGGTTCTTGCTGTAGCAGAAAACCGCGCATGAAAATCTTCTGGAACCGATTTGGCCCACTTGATGACAATATTTCTTGGCAAATTCACGTTCGTTCCGCAGATCCAGGATTTTTCAGAACGAACTGCTCGAGTTTCAAAATGAATAATCTGACTTGTTGCATGAACACCAGAATCAGTACGACCGGCACAATAGGTATGTATAGGTTCATTGGCGACAATACTTAAGGCCCTTTCTATTTCGGCCTGTACAGTTGGCATGGTCGGCTTTCTCTGGATTTGCCAGCCATAATAATGTGTTCCGTCATATTCAACTTCGACGGCAATTTTTTTTGAGTGTATTGGTATATTGGAAAAAAATGTATCCATAAATAAAAAAGGCCTGCTTAGCAGGCCCTCTCGTCAGGCTGATAAATGCTAATCTAATGAATCTAACAATGCCGCCGCCACTGCTTTTTGATCTTCCTTACCCTCTTTCATTACTTCCAGCAAAATATCGCGTGCGCCATCAACATCACCTAAATCCACATAGGCTTGGGCTAAATCCAGCTTGGTTGATACTTCATCACCATCAGTTAAAAATTCAAGATCTTCACTTTCCAAAGCTGAAATTGGAGCTGACACATGTGGCTCAATAACGGCTGCAGCAGCTGGAGCTAACGGTGCAGAAACCCGATCCTCTTCAACTAAAGATTCAGTTACATCTTCAATTCCCGCATCAAATTCAACAGCACTTTCGGTAGCCGACAAATCATCAAGTGATGTTTCATCAGCCAATGATAAATCTATCGCATCACGAAGAATTGTAGGCTCTGCACTCACTAAACCGCTGTTACCAAGACCTAAATCCACATCTGAAAAATCAAGTGCTGAGTCTTCTTCTACTTCCGCTGCTTTTACTGGTTCTTCATCCAGATCGAGATCAAAACCATCAAATGATAAGTCTTCTTCAACCGACACTTCTGCTGCTAATGGGGTTTCAGATTCTTCAAAAGCATAATCGAGAGGTTCATCATCGGAGGATAAATCACTAAAATCTTCAGATGAAGATACTGCCGGCTTTTCCTCAAACTCATCAGAAAGATCAAAGGACAACTCATCCATATCCACAGATAATTCATCATCATTTGAAGCATTGGTTTGCTGCTCATCAACCTTTGAATCAAGATCAAAAGCCATTTCAGCTTCGCCTGACTCCGAATCCAGATCAGATAAATCCAGCGATAAATCCGCATCAAAATCACTATCTGTATTTTCTGAATCTAATGTCTGTGAACTTTCTGGCAAATTAAAATCAAGGTCAGACGCCTCATCCATATCAGACAAATCAAGATCAAAATCATCCTCAATGACTGAAGATACAGGGGTTTGCACAGCCGGCTTTTCTTCCTTGAATGAAAAACCTGACTCGGCATCAACATTCATATCCAAATCAAAACCATCATCCTGACCTGCAGCAAAACTATCATCCAGGTCATACTCTTGCGACATGGAAGTACCTTCATCAGAAGGTAAATCATTCAGCCAATCTGCAACATCCTCTGCCGATGTTAATAATTCTTTGGCATGGCTAATTGCAGCTGCTTTACCCAATGAGCGAAGTTCCATATATTGCTGCTGAAATCCGGCTTTATTTTTCGACTCGATATAAACTTCAAGCAATTTCGTACGTAAATCAGTATTGCCTGGAGAAGCTGCAATGGCATTCAATAATAATTCAGCAGCCTGATCATAGCGCCCATAGGCAATATAAATATCAGCCTCACCGACAGGATCACTAGTTTGCATCAAAGTCTCTTGAGCATCTTCCAATCCATGATCTTCAGCTACATTCGGTTGAGAATGTAAATCCGAGTCAAAATCATCTGCAACTTCATGCGAACCTAAGTTATCAAGAGAGCCTTCACTCACTGCCTCATCAAAATCAAAATTGGAAATATCATTTTCCTGCATTGACTGACGTTCTGCCTGAGCCTTACGACGGAATATAAATGCAACAACACCAAAGATTAATACCAAGGCGAATACGCCAAAATACAGTGCTTTAGCTTGAACCTTTTCAAGCAGGGTTTTCTCGACTACAGCAGGCTCAACTGGCTTGGCTGGTTTTTTGGACTCAGTCTTGGGTTCAGGTTTTTTCGGTTTGGCTTGTTTTAAAACCGGCTTTTCTTTCGCTACTTCTGGTAACTTTTGCTCTGGCACAACCTCGGCAGATTCAACTACTTTAGCATCAACCGGCTTTTCAATATCTTTGCCTAACAGCGGTTTGGCAGCAATAACTTCTTCTTTTACAACTTTAGCCGGCTCTTTTGGTTGAGTCTCTTTTCCCAGTTTTTTCTGGAGCGCAGCTAACTCTGCATCCTTCAGCTCAATCATTCGTTTGAGTTGATTAACTTGAGTCCCTAAAGAGTCAACACGGGAATTAAGTTCTTTATTTTCCAATTTGGATACTTCAAGGCCTTCTTTGGCAGCATTTAATTTTTGATTCAACCCACTCGTATCTGCCGCAGATTTATCCTTGCCATTTGCCAAACCGGAACCGGCAGAGGTTAAACTTAAATGCCCTTCTTCAGCAGAAGATACTGGCCGTGCCTGCGGAGCAGTCCGGGATTCTGTTGCTTCCAATTGTGCGCCGCGCCATTCCTGCGTTTGCTGTACAACTTCTTTTGAAGCTGCACTTGCGGATACTTGATTGACATCAGCCTCACCAGGCACACGTAAAACTGCACCTGCCCTAATCAAATTAATGTTATTACGAACAAACGCATGCGGATTCATCTTTTGAATAGCTAACATCGTCTGATTCAGAGTCAGCTGCGAATTGGGTTTCAATTTATTGGCGATACTGGAAAGAGTTTCATTTGGCTGAATCTTGTATTCTGAACCGGTAAACCCACTCGTTTGTACTACTGTTTTTGTAGCCTGCGTTGTGGTGGCCTTGGGTTTTATTGCACCAAAACCAGAAGAAGTTGCTGAAGGCGCAGAGGGTCTTAATGATTGTACTTGCGTAGGTGCGATTTCTTCGTTTTGTTCAGTTACCTTAGACGCAGAAACCGGACCACTCTTGCCCAAATCCACAGCAGAAGCTTCAAACTCAGAATAAACAGGAAGATCGACTAAAGCTGTATAAGAACGCAGCATTCTGCCCGTCGGCCATTTCGCTTCCAACAGGAAATCCAGATAGGGTTCATTCAAACGCTTGGTTGAACGCAATTTGACAACTCCGCCACCATTTCCATCCAGAACTATTTCAAATTGAATATCGGAAAGGAAAAAAGAACGATCAACACCGGCCTTGAGAAACTCATCCTGACTGGCCAACCCAATCAAAATCTGGGTATTGCCCAGATCTCCAGCACTGGAAATGGCAATTTCAGCATCTAGCGGTTGATTCAGCGCAGAATGCATAGTCATTCCACCTAAACTAATGGCTAATGCATATTGGGCATTAATTGCGCTTGCGACTAAAACTGCACTGGCTAATTTACGATACATAACGCTTACCTTAAAACAAAATCGCCTTTCACCCGTTTTCTGAATGACTATCAAGCAAAACTCACCGCTTTTAATGGAACCTAGCATCAAGAATTGAACAAGCCACTGCAAAAAACTTATTTTATTATTTTTTCTTTTTCTGATAATGGTTATTAAATAACCGTATTCTTCTATTAATGCAATAGATTAGCCTGCAAAGTTAATACTATTTTTTCAGACATTGGCCTAAGTATTCATTATAAATGGTGTTTTAGCAAGAATTCAGCCGCAGAAATCAATCCATGTACTACAGAAAATTTCACATCATCTACCCCTAACCAAAAATCCAGACGATAATTATCAGTAGCGTTTTTCCTCAAATCCCCCAAAATAATATCACCATTTTGGTTGGCAACGGCCATAACTGAAAGTTCTTTAGTTGAATCCTGATAACTGATTAACTCTTTTTTTAGCCAATTCGATTTTAAGCCTTCAATATCGACCTCTTTACCCAAAACCACGGAAACCAATAAAGACAAACCATAAAACACCGGCATTTGTATCGCCTTGATATGTACATCCAAATCCGGAAAAACCATTCCCAATTCCAAAATTATTTGTTGTTCAATCTCTGCACCCAAAGGATTCGCTGACATCGGAAAATAATTAAATGGCATTTGTTGGCCAAATAGATGACTTTCGAAAACCTGGGCATTCAGCAAACGCGTAGTTTGGGCAGCCAGCTCCTGTACGCCCTGCTTACCATAAAATGAAGCCGGGTATAAAACTGTTGCCTCAAGGCTTTCACATTCAAGACCTTCAAGCACATATTCCATTACCGCAATTGGAGCCTGCACCACCCCAAAACAATGATTATTTTTTTCAAGCTCACCAGTAAATCTTTCAGGTTGCACTGATGCCAAATTATCCAGAAAACCTAATATCCGGCATTTGGCTCCCAATATAATTTCTTTATAGGCCTCTACTACAATTGAAGGAACCAAGACAATGGCGCATTGAACCTGGTCAAAATCAAAGGTCGCAATATCTTCAAAAGTAACAGGGCGCCCATCAAACATAACCGACTCTTGCTCACTGGCTGACGGTGAAACCAGAAAAAACCGGCTTTCCGCCAAAGCACTATCTGGCCAAGCCTCCAGCAATGCTTCCAGCAAGAGACTGCCTTCACTGGCAATAATGGCAACCTTGGCAGCCATCTTAAACACCCTGCTTGACTAACAACTGTAACATTCTGCGCAAGGGTTCAGCTGCACCCCAAAGCAATTGATCGCCCACAGTGAAGGCATTAAGGAAATCACCACCCATATTCATTTTACGTACCCGGCCAACGGGCACCGTCAATGTACCGGTAACCGCAGTAGGCGTAAGTTCCCTGATAGTTATTTCACGTTCATTAGGAACAAATTTCACCCAATCATTGCTGCCACGAATAATGGCTTCGATATCAGCCAAAGGCACATCTTTTTTCAACTTGATCGTTAAAGCCTGACTATGGCAACGCATGGCGCCGATGCGTACGCATGTACCATCCACAGGAATGATCCTGCTTGAGCCAAGAATCTTATTCGTCTCAGCCTGACCTTTCCATTCTTCACGGCTTTGGCCATTATCGAGCTGTTTATCAATCCATGGAATTAAACTACCGGCTAAAGGCGCACCAAAATTCTCTGCAGGAAAAGCACTACCCCGCATGGTTTCAACCACTTTTTTATCAATATCCAGAATCGCTGATGCCGGATCTTTCAATTCGTTAGCTACACCTGCCTGTATAACACCCATTTGTGAAATCAATTCCCGCATATTCTTGGCTCCTGCGCCACTGGCTGCTTGATAAGTCATTGCAGAAAGCCATTCAACCAGACCTTCCTGAAACAAACCGCCAATAGCCATCAACATCAAGCTGACTGTGCAATTTCCGCCGACATAGTTTTTAACGCCGCGATCTAACGCACTTTCTATAACGCCAAGATTTACTGGATCCAGAATAATCACTGCATCATCATTCATACGCAAGGAAGATGCCGCATCAATCCAGTATCCATTCCAGCCACTATCACGTAACGGCTGAAATACTTCGTTGGTATAATCCCCGCCCTGACAAGAAACAATCACATCCATCTCTGACAAGTCAGATAAAGATGATGCATTTTTTAATGGCTCGATAGCCTTGCCAATCACAGGCCCTTGCCCACCGACATTAGACGTTGTAAAAAAAACGGGTGCAATATGTGCAAAATCACCTTCTGCCAACATACGTTCCATCAGCACCGATCCCACCATTCCACGCCAACCAACAAATCCGACTTTCAACATAATATTTACCCTTAAACCTGATTAAGCTTTTAACGCTGCCAAAACTGCATCACCCATTGTCTGGGTATTTATCAGCTTGCAACCCTCACTGAATATATCACCTGTTCTATAACCTTGGTCGAGCACCTTACCTACAGCATCTTCAATAGCTTGCGCAGCAGCTGATTCATTGAATGAATAGCGCAACATCATGGCAGCGGACAAAATAGTTGCTAACGGATTAGCCTTGCCTTGACCAGCAATATCTGGCGCCGAACCATGGCACGGTTCATACATACCCTTGCCATTAACATCCAGAGAAGCCGATGGTAACATTCCAATAGAACCGGTTAACATGGCAGCGGCATCAGATAAAATATCACCAAACATATTACCTGTTACAATGACATCAAATTGTTTTGGCGCACGAACCAATTGCATCGCTGCATTATCAACATACATATGTGACAATTGCACTTCAGGGTACTCCTTACCGACCTCCTCCATGATTTCACGCCACAGAACAGTCACCTCCAACACATTGGCCTTATCGACAGAACACAAACGCTTATTACGCTTCATCGCCAGCTCAAAAGCCACTTTTGCAATTCGCTTAATTTCGGTTTCATTATAACGATAGGTATTAAAGCCTTCTCTTTCTCCATTGGCATTAACATGAATACCGCGGGGCTGACCAAAATATATACCGCCTGTTAACTCACGAACAATAACTATATCCAGACCCGAAACCACTTCGGGCTTAAGCGTTGAGCTCGCTACAAGTTGCGGATATAACATTGCCGGGCGCAAATTGCCAAATAAGCCCAATTGCGAACGAATGCCTAGCAAACCTCGCTCGGGCCGCAAAGCCATCTCAAGCTTATCCCACTTGGGACCACCTACCGCACCTAACAGTATCGCATCACAAGCCTTGGCTTTTGCCAATGTTTCATCCGGCAATGGCACGCCCGTTTGATCAATTGCAATTCCACCGACTAATGCTTTATCAAAGGTTAACCCGAGCGAAAATTTATCATTTACAAAATGCAAAATTTTCTCGGCCTCAACCATAATTTCCGGGCCGATACCATCACCGGGTAAAATCAATATTTTTCTAGACATTCAAACTTCTCCTGAAAGGCTTCGCCTGTAATTAATTAGATACGACATCAAATAACCAAGGCGATTTTTTTCGCCATTCTTTTTCAAATTCAACTATCCTGCCAGCATCCTCAAGCGTCAAACCAATATCATCCAAACCGTTCAACAAACAATGTTTTCTGAAAGCATCCACTTCAAAATTAAACGTATCTCCACTGGCAGTCGTCACGACCTGATTTTCAAGGTCAACCACAATCCGATAACCATCAAGGGCATAACATTGTGTAAATAACTGATCAACCAAAGCTTCTGGCAACACAATAGGAAGAATGCCATTCTTGAAACAGTTATTAAAAAAGATATCCGCAAAACTTGGCGCAATCACACATCGAAAACCGAAATCCAGCAATGCCCATGGGGCATGCTCACGACTGGACCCACAACCAAAATTACTGCGCGCCAACAATATTTCGGCTTTTTGATAACGCGGCTTATTCAGCACAAAATCAGGATTCAAGGGTCGACCTGAAGCATCCTGATCTGGCTGACCCTCATCAAGATAACGCAGTTCATCAAAAAGGTTAGGCCCAAATCCGGTACGCTTTATCGACTTCAGAAATTGCTTCGGGATAATCATATCGGTATCAATATTTGCCCTGTCCATAGGAGCAACCAAACCATCCAATACAGTAAATTTTTGCATCATGTTCTCCTGTTATAATGAACGCACATCGACAAAATGACCGGCAATTGCCGCTGCTGCTGCCATAGCCGGGCTGACTAGATGAGTTCTGCCACCGAACCCCTGGCGACCTTCAAAATTTCTGTTAGATGTTGATGCACAATGCTCACCCGCACCCAATTTGTCGGCATTCATCGCCAGACACATTGAGCAACCTGGCTCACGCCATTGCAATCCAGCTTCTATAAAAATCTTGTCCAGACCTTCTGCCTCGGCTTGTCTTTGCACCAACCCGGAACCTGGAACCACTAACGCTTCTTTTATAGTACTTGCCACTTTTTTACCTTTCACCACCTCAGCAGCCGCACGTAAATCCTCAATTCGACTATTAGTACATGAACCAATAAAAATTTTATCCAGCTGGATATCAGTAATTGCCTGTCCAGCCTTAAGACCCATATAGTGCAAGGCTCTCTCTATATCGGCTTTTTTCACAGCATCTGGCTCATCAGCAGGGTCAGGCACTTTGGCATCTACAGGCAATACCATCTCAGGCGATGTCCCCCAGGTAACTTGCGGCTTGATATCCTCTCCTTTTATAACTACAACACGATCGAAACGGGCTTCTTCATCCGAAACCAAATCCCGCCAGGCTTCTACGGCCAAATTCCATTGCTCTCCTTTAGGTGAAAACGGGCGTCCTTTAACATATTCAATGGTGATTTGATCAACCGCCACCATGCCTGCCCGGGCACCGGCTTCAATGGCCATATTACAAATAGTCATACGTCCCTCTACCGATAACGCACGAATAACCTCACCGCCAAACTCTATGGCAAAACCCGTACCTCCTGCTGTACCAATTTTTCCAATTATGGCCAAAACCACATCTTTGGCTGTAACACCTTTTTGTAACTTGCCATCAACGCGCACCAACATATTTTTCATTTTTTTCTGAATCAAACACTGCGAAGCCATGACATGTTCAACTTCTGAAGTCCCTATCCCATGAGCCAACGCTCCCAGAGCACCATGCGTTGATGTGTGCGAATCACCACAAACAATAGTCATGCCCGGCAAGGTTGCACCCTGCTCAGGACCCACCACATGAACTATCCCTTGACGTTCATCATCAATAGCAAACTCCAGCAAATCGAACTCTTTGCAATTATCATCAAGGGTTTTCACCTGGATTCTGGATACCGGATCCTGAATACCCGCAATCCCCAATGCACGCTCATTACTTGTAGTTGGAACATTATGATCAGGGGTTGCAAGATTGGCATCCTTTCGCCAAGGCTTGCGCCCTGCCAAACGCAAACCATCAAAAGCCTGGGGAGATGTCACCTCGTGAATTAATTGACGATCGATATAAATTAATGCCGTGCCATCAACACGCATCTTTACAATGTGGCTATCCCACAATTTGTCATACAAGGTTTTGCCAGCCATTTAGATATACCTTTATAGGATGAAAATTTACTGTATTGATAATATTCACTACAATTCAATAAAACAAATTCATTATTTTTATAAATTCGATAAGTTTTTGGAATGCATATGGACAAAGTATCACTGGAAACATTTATTAAAGCTGCCCAAGAGTGCTCTTTCTCGAAAGCCGCAGATAAATTACACATAACCCAGCCTGCAATTTCCAAACGCATTGCCAATCTGGAAATTGAGCTGGATACATTACTTTTTGATCGAATTGGCAAAAAAGTACAGGTAACTCATAGCGGAGAAATTCTCCTCTACCGAGCCAAAGAGTTGCTTGAAAATATGCGTGATTGCAAAACGGAGATTCAAAATCTCGGCAATACTATAGAAGGCACATTAAAACTTGGAGTCAGCCACCATATTGGCCTGCACCGATTGCCGCCCTATCTAAAGCGCTATTCAATCCAATACCCTCAGGTACAACTAAAAATGCAGTTTATTGATTCAGAAAAAGCCTTTTCTCTTATTGATAATGGAGAATTGGAAATTGCTTTAACCACCCTGAGCTCAACGCCTATAAAAAGTATAAATCAGGAAACAGTCTGGAAAGACCCCCTTACTTTCGTAGTCTGTGACACGCATGAATTAGCCAGCATTAATGAGGGAAAACTTCTTACACTTGCCGATTTATCACGATTTCCAGCAATATTACCCAATCAAAATACCTACACCGGCCAACTCATACAAAAAATCTTTGATGACGCAGGGGAGAACATCATGTATTACATAGAAACCAACTATCTGGAAACTATAAAAATGATGGTTAGCATTGGACTAGGCTGGGCAGTTCTACCCAGAACCATGCTCAACAACGAATTACGTGGTCTGCAACTCAATCAGGAAAATCTTTCAAGAAACCTTGGTTATATGATCCATAAATCAAGAACCCTCTCAAACCCTACCCGGGCGCTTTTAAATCAACTGAGAACGCCGACACGCCAATAAAAATGATAAAACCAGAGACTTACATCACAAATACAAAAGTATTGCATTTTGAACTGCTTTTAAGCATCATGCCTAGATGTGTGAAAAACTCTAAATAACATCAATAACAATAAGATAGAAGTTGGAAGCAAAGGCCGTGCTAAAAAATAAAAAACTCTCTACCTCTATTGCATTACTGTCTTTATTCAGCATAAATCAAGCGAACGCGGCTTCATACGAGTTCGAAAATTTTAGTGTTGAATGGGATACTGTATTTACAGCAGGCGTTCAATACAGAATTGAAGATCGTATCGATTTTATTTCCAAAGGTTCTGATGGCGCAAATGGCGAACTGGATAACCTTGCCACTATTATTGATAACGCATTTATTATTAATAGTAATGATGGCAATAATAACTATGACAAAGGCTTCACCGCTGAACGTACCAGTATTCTAAGTGAAGCAGATTTTAAATTTGGTGACTGGGGTATTTTTGTTCGCGGCAAATATTGGCATGATTTTCGTTTTGCCAGCGAATCAGATGCCACTTCTGAAGCGTGGGCATCCAACAATACCAATCCACTTTTTGGCAATAATAACGGTTTCAATGCCAATTTTGGCGAATTCAATCCTGCCGCCAAAGATTATTCTGAATCAGGTACAAAACTTCTTGATTTATTCTGGTATGGAAATATCAGCATAGGCGATGACAAGGAAATGACACTTCGTATTGGCCGCCAAGTTATCAGTTGGGGTGAAGCC
>CAZTZY010000077.1:353-14162 GCA_964617765.1 uncultured Spongiibacteraceae bacterium | reverse complement strand
CCCCTCACCTAGCTCTGCGGCTTTTATAAAATATTCACGAGCCTTAGCATAATCAACAGGCATACCATTGCCATGCAGATACATATATCCAATATTACTTGTGGCTCTGCCATGATTTTTCTGAGCCGATAACATATATAATTGAAGTGC
The DNA here is from genome assembly GCA_964617765.1 of uncultured Spongiibacteraceae bacterium. Taxonomy (GTDB): domain Bacteria; phylum Pseudomonadota; class Gammaproteobacteria; order Pseudomonadales; family DT-91; genus CAZTZY01. The sequence goes on along the minus strand of CAZTZY010000077.1, from coordinate 14,012 downwards.
TCTCGGATAATCCTTTACCTCAGAAATTTCCAAATGAAGAAAACGACCCAATCTGAAAGCAGCTTCTGCATTACCCGCATTTGCCATTTGTTCTATTTGCAGCAACATTCGATTATAAGATTCAGCATTCTTATCTATGGATGCTTTATAGAGCGCACGCATTGTTTGTTCGACTTCTTTATCACTTGAAGCGATTTTTTCGGGTTCCGGAACATTAATAACGGGTGTAGGTAGTCTGGCTTCCGATGTTGAAGGTTTTCCAGTTACTACAGGTGTTGATTTTACAATTTCAGGTGCAGCAATGACCTCTATAGGCACAGGAGCATATTGCTGGACAGAACCTGACTTTTGTTGATCGCAAGCCGTACATAACAATGCAGAAATAACCAGTAGCGGCAAAAATAATTTCATTTGAAGTAATCCTTTTCAATTTGTTATATAAAAAACACTGGGGAAGATGAGAGAATCTGATGATTTTCTTATCCATTATATTTGTTTAGCCATCTAACTAGCCGTCTAATTAATTGACATTACCTAGAAAAATGCAAAGTTAAACCTTACAGTCTACTTATCAACCCATAATTACCTGGAATAAGCCTTATAAAAAAGTAATTGGGGCGATTATTTTTATATTGTGAATATTGGTCTAATCTAGATTTAAAAACAAGACTAACCAACGTAATTAGCCAAAGCCAGAGAATCTCCCATGAACACTACAATTTCACACTCACTACGCCGCTTCAATATGGTCGCCTTTGCCATCATGATCATCGGCCTGCCGTTGTGGGTATGGTATTGCAGATTTCGGTATTCCACCTCAACGGCGCTATCACCTTTCCCGATCTCGCTTTCTGGTCACATATCTCGCCGCCTAGCATTAAGGCACTGGCATTTTATGCTGGCTGGCTGTTATTGCAGGCGAGCCTTTACCACTTTTTGCCCGGTAAACTGGAGAAAGGCCAGCCGCGGGAAGATGGTTCGCGGCTGGATTATACGCTGAATGGATTGTTGTCTTTTTCCATAACGATTACACTGTGGGTGACGCTGCATTTCACAGGCATCCTGCCCGGCAGTTTTATTTATGACAATATGGGCTCCATTCTCACCACAGCGAATATCCTGGTTTACGCACTGTGTTTTTATATTTATTTCCTTGGCCGCAGCCAGGCAAATGATGAAGAACGCAAAATGAATGCCCTGGAAGCGTTTTTCCTCGGTGCTGCTCGCAACCCGCGCAATGGCAAGTTCGACTGGAAGTTCTTTTGCGAATCACGACCCGGCCTTACTTTTTGGGTGGTGATTGCGTTGTCGTGTATTGCACACCAGTACGAAACCTTTGGCACGGTATCGAACAGCCTGTTGCTGACCAGTTTTGTTATCTGCCTGTATATTACCGATTACTATGTTGTGGAAGATGCGATATTAACCACCTGGGACATCATCCACGAGCCGTTTGGCTGGATGTTATGCTGGGGCAGCCTGGTCTATGTGCCGTTCTTTTATCCGCTGGCCGCTGTGTATCTCGCTAACAATCCTTATGTGTTGCCGGGCTGGGCGGTGGCTGGCATTTTGTGTATTGGCCTTACCGGTTATTTTATCTTCCGCCAGTGCAATATCCAGAAACACCGCTTCCGCCAGAACCGCGCCACCAAAATCTGGGGCAAGGAACCTACTTATATACAAACACAACACGGCACCAAACTGCTCACCTGCGGCTGGTGGGGTGTTGCCAGCCATGCCAATTACCTGGGTGATTTGATGATGTCTCTAGCGATGGGTTTGGCGGTAGGCACCCATACACTTTTCGGTTATGGCTACTTTCTGGCGTTTGTGATTTTGCTTATCCACAGGGATTGGCGTGACGACAGGCATTGCGCGGCCAAATACGGCGACGACTGGAAGGCTTACCGCAAGCAAGTGCGCTGGCATATTATTCCAGGGATTTACTAAAGTTATACAACGCAGGAGGAACTCTTAGCCTCGATTTGTCTCATCTCTGAATCATCGCGCCAAAGTGGCGCTCCTACAGATTGATACCAGCAACTTTTATAACTTCAATGTTACCTTCGCCACTGAATGAATAATGTAGGAGCGGCTCTTAGCCGCGATTCGTCTCAATTAAAATCAACGCGCCAAAGTGGCGCTCCTACAGATTGATACCAGCAACTTTTATAACTTCAATGCCACCATCACCACTGAATAAATCTCGTAGGAGCGGCTCTTAGCCGCGAATGATCTCATCTCTGAATCATCGCGCCAAAGTGGCGCTCTTACAGATTGATACCAGCAACTTTTATAACTTCAATGTCACCATCGCCACTGAATAAATCTCGTATGAGCGGCTCTTAGCCGCGATTCGTCTCAATTAAAATCATCGCGCCAAAGTAGCGCTCATACCCATAAATCTGCCTCAACATAGTCTGTCTTGCTCTGCAGGAATGAAAGTTAGACTAAACAATAGACCAACTTGATTCACACGCAGCTATTAACACATTGTCATTATTTCTTGATTGAGATTTCAGCAAAAGGCAATATAGTATACTTTATATATTATATGGTTATGCATATGAATCAAAAAGATGACAATATCGGCTTTTTACTGGTGGATGTTTCCCGCTTAATGCGCCGGGAATTCCAGAAACGCCTTGAGGGTAACGCCCTCACTTTTGTCCAGGCACGCGTGTTGGTTCATCTTTCACGCCAGCAAGGCATGCGCCAGGTTGAACTGGCGGATATTCTCGAAATGCAGCCCATCAGCCTGGTGAAACTCATCGACCAGCTCGAAGACATGGGCCTGATTGAACGCCGTGCCGATCCTGTGGACCGCCGCGCTTACCAGTTATTCCTGACGCATGCAGCCACACCCTACTTGCAAGATATTACCGCAATGACCACTGCAATTCGCCAGGATGTGTTGGGCAATCTCAGCGACAAGGAAATCAGCGCAGCACAAAAAGTTCTGGTCAAAATGCGCGATAACCTGACCGATCAATAGTATTAGCTTTTAAGCTTCTGGATTTAACCATGAATACATCGACAACAACACCTGCCACCGCTCCAGCTGCGCTGAAAATAAAGCGCTTTATTCTACTGGGCGTGGTTCCTTGCCTCGTCATCGCCATCGGGCTGGGTTTCTATTTACACGGCGGCCGTTTTGTAGAAACCGACAATGCCTATATCAAGGCAGAGAAAGTTCCCGTGGGCAGCGAAGTCTCAGGCACCATAGCCGAAGTGTTTGTCACCGATAACCAGAAAGTACAGTCTGGCCAGCCGCTGTTCCGCCTTGAAGATGCCCACTTCACTATTGCTGTTGCCCATGCACAGGCCAAACTCAATCAAGCCAGCAGTGATATTGCTACACTGAAAGCCAACTATAATTCAAAACAGGCTGAAATCCGCATCGCCAAAATCAATTATGCGTATGCCCTGCAAGAGCAAAAACGCCAGTCAAACCCGGCAGTGATGAATTACATTTCAAAGGTTAGTCAGGATGCACTGGCACACGAGGCCGAAATCAGCCAGCAAAAAATCGCCTTGCTTGAAGACGAGTTAAAACAGATAGTCGCGGCCGGCGGGAATAACACATCACCTATAGAGCAACACCCACTATACTTAGCCGCTGCCAGCGAACTGGAACAAGCCAAACTCGATCTTGAACATACCCTGGTAAAAGCCAGCCGCCCGGGCACCATCAGCAAACCGCCGAAAGCCGGGCAATATGTTAACGCTGGCAATGCCGCTACCGTTCTGGTTGCCGATGACAGTCTGTGGATTGAAGCCAACCTCACCGAAACCGATTTAACCTATGTGCGTGAAGGCCAGGATGTACAGATTGATGTCGATACCTATCCAGACCATCACTGGCATGGGCTTGTGGAAAGCATCAGTCCAGCCACTGGCGCAGAGTTTTCGGTAATTCCTGCGCAAAATGCATCGGGCAACTGGGTAAAGATTGCCCAGCGCCTGACCGTACGTGTCAGTATTACGCCAGAGAAAGAGGCTCCCGTACTGCGCGCCGGCCTGAGTGCATTTATCAGCATCGACACCGGGCATAAACGCAAACTGACGGATTTCAGGCTGTAAACGTGAGCGCAGCTACGCAAACCCCAGTCCAGCCATCTGTGCCACAGAAAACTCCGCATCGCGGTTTTCTCACTTTGTCGGTGATGGTAACAACCATCATGCAAACACTGGACACCACTATTGCCAATGTCGCCTTGCCACACATGCAAGGCACCATGGGCGCTACACAAGACCAGATAGCCTGGGTACTCACCTCATATATTGTGGCCTCCGCTATTTGCATGCCACTGACAGGATTCCTCACCGCACGATTTGGACGAAAGCGTATCTTTCTGCTCGCTGTTATCGGCTTTACCCTGACATCCATGCTATGCGGCATGGCGCAGAACCTGACACAAATGGTGTTATTTCGCTTGCTGCAAGGCGTATTTGGCGCCAGTCTGGTGCCACTCTCACAATCCATATTACTCGATGCCTATCCTGTCGAAAAACACGGCATGGCGATGGCTATCTGGGGCATGGGCATTATGGTAGGCCCGATACTTGGCCCAACGCTAGGCGGCTGGCTAACGGAATACTATAATTGGCGCTGGGTTTTTTATATCAATATTCCGTTTGGCTTGTTGGCCTGGCTGGGCTTAAATACATTCTTGCAGGAATCCCCACTGGATAAAACGCGGCGGCTGGATTGGGCCGGCTTTATTTTTTTCAGTGTAGCCATAGGCGCGTTCCAGATGTTGCTCGATAAAGGTGAATCACTAAACTGGTTTGCCAGCCTGCAAATACAATTGCTCGGCTTTATTTCAGCGCTCAGCACCTACCTGTTTTTTGCCCACATATTCACCCACGACAACCCTTACATCAACCCCAACATGTTCAGGGACAGGAACTTCACCGTGGCCGTCGTTTCCATTTTCACCGTCGGTATCATCCTGCTTTCTGCCACCACACTGCTGCCACCTTTCATGCATAACCTGATGAATTTCCCTGTGGTTGATGTCGGCCTGTTACTGGCACCCCGCGGCGTAGGCACCATGTTTGCGATGGTGCTGGTGGGCAAACTGGCAGGAAAAATTGATATTCGCCTCACCATCTATTTTGGTTTGTTCCTTACCATTTATTCCTTATGGATGATGAGCCAGTTCACTACCGACATGACCGCCTGGGATGTCGTTATCGCCAACGTCATCCAGGGCTTTGGCCTGGCTTTTGTGTTTGTACCCTTAACTACCGTAGCGTTTTCAACACTGGCACCACACTTCCGCAATGAAGGCACCTCGCTGTTCAGCCTGATGCGTAATATAGGCAGCAGCATCGGCATATCCATTGTCATTTCCAAACTCGGCCAAAATGCACAGGCGAACCATGCCGCCTTATCCGAATTTATAAACCCGTCCAGTACTGCACTGCAATATGCACAAGAGGCGGGAATTTACTCTACCCATTCCACTCAGGGATTAATGGCACTGAATGCCGAAGTGAGCCGGCAAGCCATTACACTCGCCTACCTGCAGGATTTTCGTTTGATGATGTGGGTGGTGCTGGTGACATTTCCGCTGGTGTTTCTTTTGAAGCCGGCCGTGAAATAATCCGCTTTAAATACAATAAAATAATGTAGGAGCGGCTCTTAGCCGCGATTCATCTCAATTCGAAATCATCGCGCCAAAGTGGCGCTCCTACACATTGATACCTTCGCCGCAGAATGAATAACGCAGGAGCAGCTCATAACCGCGATTCATCTCAATTCGAAATCATCGCGCCAAAGTGGCGCTCCTACACATTGATACCTTCGCCGCAGAATGAATAACGTAGGAGCGGCTCATTACCGCGATTCGTCTCAATTCGGAATTATCGCGCCAAAGTGGCGCTCGTACAGATTGATACCTTCGCCGCAGAATGAATAACGTAGGAGCAGCTCATAACCGCGATTCATCTCAATTCGAATTCATCGCGCCAAAGTTGCGCTCCTACAGATTAATACCTTCGCCGCAGAATGAATAACGTAGGAGCGGCTCATAACCACGATTCATCTCAATTCGAAATCATCGCGCCAAAGTGGCGCTCCTACAGATTGATATAAGCAATTTTTTTATAACTTCAACGTCACCTTCGCCGCCGAATGAATTGCCTTTGCCTTGGCTTTTTCAATATCCACATCACGCGCTAACACCACACCCATTCGGCGCTTGCCGGCCACTTCGGGTTTGCCAAACAAGCGGATTTGCGTATCGGGTTGTGCCAATACCAATGCCAGATTACCAAAAGCCAGTTGATGGGAATGGCCTTCTGCGAGGATCACGCGTGAGGCTGATGGGCCGTGCTGGTGAATATTGGGAATCGGCAAGCCGAGTATAGCGCGGGCATGCAGGGCAAACTGTGAAAGGTCTTGTGATATCAGTGTAACGAGGCCGGTGTCGTGCGGGCGAGGTGACACTTCGCTGAAATACACTTTATCGCCTTTAATAAACAGCTCCACACCAAAAATACCGCGACCACCCAATGCACTCGTCACTTTTTCAGCAACCTTTTTTGATTCTTGAAGTGCGATCACACTCATCGCCTGTGGCTGCCACGATTCCTGGTAATCACCTTCTTCCTGCCTATGGCCTATGGGCTCGCAAAAACTGACACCATCACGATGGCGCACAGTGAGCAGTGTGATTTCATAATCGAAATCAATAAAGCCTTCAACAATCACTTTGCCCGCACCTGCCCTGCCGCCTTCCTGGGCGTATTGCCAGGCATGGTCGATATCGGCTGCGGTTTTTACCACGCTTTGGCCTTTACCGGAGGAACTCATGATGGGTTTAACCACACATGGCATTCCGATACTTTCGATAGCCTTGATGAAGTCGGCCTTGTTATCGGCAAACTGGTAAGGCGATGTCGACAAACCCAGTTCTTCCGCGGCTAATCGGCGAATGCCTTCTCGATGCATGGTGAGTTTGGCGGCGCGTGCAGTGGGCACCACATGAAAGCCTTCCTGTTCCAGCTCCACCAATGCATCGGTCGCAATGGCTTCAATTTCGGGCACGATATAATGCGGTTTTTCGAGTTCGATCACGCGGCGTAATTCCTTGCCATCGAGCATCGAGAACGTATACGAACGATCAGCCACATGCATCGCCGGTGCGTTGTCGTAGCGATCGCAGGCAATCACTTCGCAACCCAGACGTTGCAGTTCGATAACGACTTCCTTGCCCAGCTCGCCGGAGCCTAACATTAATACCTTGATGGATGTCGGGGAAAATTTTGTACCGATTGTTGGCATATTTATTTTACCTTTAAGGGTTCCGCTGAAATGATTTCTGCTTGATGTTCATCGAGCATTTGCCAGCGGATATTCATGTTAAAAATCGCCATGCCATATTCACGCTGGTCTTCAGCGCTTTTATAAGCCGGGCGCGGGTCGAGTTGTATGACTTCACTGATCCATTGTTGCAGCGCAGTATTATTTTCACCTTGAAGCGCAAACAGCTGTTGTTGTGCCACTGATGACCATTGCACTTTTAACTTGTGCAAGTCGGGCGCTTGCGGAGCCAGATTATTGAATGCACCCACCACATTATCGGCATACGGCAAATAAGGCTTGATATCGATAATCGGTGTGCCATTGAGTAAATCAATGCCAGTCACATGCAGTAATACTGCATTTTCCTTTAACTCTACGTGCTCTAATTTTACCAGTGACTGGCCAATGGCATTCGGGCGAAAACTGGAACGCGTGGCAAACACACCGATTTTTTTATTGCCACCTAGTCGTGGCGGGCGCACTTTTAACCGCGCCTCCTGTTCGATGTTTTCACTAAAAATAAAAGTTAGCCAAAGATGACTGATATCTTCCAGGCCACTTACCGCATCTGCGCTGTTATAGGGCGGCATCAATTCGATAACCGCGGGAACATTCACTAAACCTGCCTGACGGGGAATGCCAAATTTTTCATTATACGGAGTGTGCGCAATGGCTATAGCGTTAATACTGAATATGCTCATGATACCGATAACCCTGTCATCCCGAATGCAATGAGGGATATATATCTTACACAGTGCAGATTAGCTAAAAGGAGATTCCTCGCAGACGCTCGGAATGACAATAATTTTAGATCGATTGAAATCATGAATATATTCATGATGCAGAAAACCCTGTCATCCCGAATGCAATGAGGGATCTACGTCTTACATATTGAGGCAGGTTTAAAAAGAGATTCCTCACATTGGCTCGGAATGACAATAAATCGAAGTCAAATGGTACTGAAACCTTAAACAACATTTAAATTAAACCCATGCAATTGCATACATTCAATAATGGGTGATTTTAAAACTGCACTTAAATCCACAGCATTCGAGGCATGGGGAATGGAATTGGTGGTAATCAACTGGCTCAAGCCATTGGCCATCAGGAGTTCATCACTGTTATCAGCAAAAATGCCATGTACCGCCGCACAGCTGATCTGTTGTATGTCCTGCGCCTTTAAGGCAGCGATGCATTTCAGTAAGGTTTGGCCGCTGGAGATTACATCATCAATAATCACCGCCGTATAATTTTTATAGGCCGTTAAATCCGGCAAAGTAACTTCAACATTCCGGTCACCCTTGCGCTCCTTGCTGCCGACGACAAATGGATGCCCGCTCACATTGGCTATCGAGGAAACCCATTGTTCACTTTCAGCATCGGGGCCTACCAGCAGTATTTGTTCTTTTTGTTTTAACCATTGCGCCAGTAACGGTGCGCCGTGAACTACCCGTGAAGGTATGGCATAAATTTCATCGAGCGAATGATAACGGTGCAGGTGTGGGTCAACCGTTACCATCCAGTCAATATGCTGTGAAAGGGCTTTGGCAAAAATGCGCGAGGTTACGGCCTCACCTGCCTGAAAACGGATATCCTGGCGCATATAACATAAATACGGGGCAACCAGACCCACCGATGCCGCGCCCAGCTCACGCAGTGTTTCGGCAAGAAATACCAACGGTAAATAATGTGCATCGGGATCCACAAGATTAGCCAGAATAATGCAATGCTGCCCGGCAACCGGCGTTTCAACCCGCAGGTAGGTTTCACCATCGGGAAATTGCCGACTGCTAAATTGCCCTTCAATTGCATGCAATACGTTACACAAACCACTATACAGCGGATAATGCAGGGGTTCGCCTATATTCAGGTTAAATAACACGGGCCTCATGACTTGGCCCTGATTTCAAACATCGACTGGTTATCATGATAGTAAATAAACGCGTAATTACGTTCACCTGGACTATTGGTTAACAACTGGAATAATGGTGAACCTTCTTTAACGGTGTCACCGACATTGACCAACAAATGCAAACCGGCACTCGGCTCACCGGGAGCACCTGCCAACTTGGCCAACCTGGCCAGGCGACGATTATCGATAGCATGCACCACTCCGGATTTTTGTGAATACAACACATCCTGGTGTTTGGGCACCGGCAAGGTTTTAATGCCACCTTGCGCGGTTAATATACGCTGGAATTGCTGCCAGGCCTGGCCAGAATCGAGTATTTCAATAGCCTGTTGCCTTGCCTGCTCAATGCCTGCCCCATTAGCCATATCCAGTAACTGGGACGCTAACAACAAGGCTCTTTCGCGTAAATCTTTTGGTGCAGAAGATGTACCCTTAAGCACCTCCAAAATATCAGTCGCTTCTGCTACCGGCCCTATACCCCGACCAATCGGCCTGCTGCCATCAGTAATCACGCAACGCACAAAAATCCCCATCGCCTTGCCTACCGCTTCAAACAACATCGATAGCCGTTCGGCATCTTCCTGACTGCGTACTTTGGCCGTGTCACCCACCGGAATATCGATCAATACATGTGTTGAACCTGCGGCAATTTTTTTCGATAACACCGAAGCAATTAACTGGCCTTCACCGTCGATATCCAGTGCCCGTTCGATACGAATCAACACATCATCGGCAGGACTCAAGTGTGCACCACCACCCCACGCCAAACAGGCACCTGTGGTTTCCACGACATGCTGTATTTCATCCAGGGTCAAATTGACTTCAGTGAGCGTCTCCATGGTATCGGCTGTTCCTGCCGGGGAAGTGATGGCCCGCGATGAGGTTTTGGGAATCACCAGACCTGCGGCACTGGCAATAGCTACCACCAAAGGTGTGGTGCGATTACCGGGCAAACCGCCGATGCAATGTTTATCAAAAATGCGCTCTTGCCCGGGCCACTGGATACGTTTTCCACACAACACCATGGCATGGGTAAGACCGGTTATTTCATTGAGACTTAAACGCTTGCCGGCACTGGCAGTTAAAAAACTGGCAATTTCAATATCGCTGTAACGATAGCCAACGATGTCATTGATAATATCGTCTATTTCGTTTTGCTGTAGCTCAACGCCATAAATCTTCTTGCGCACAAAACCTAACGATTCTACCAATGGTGCATGCCTTACCGTCACCAGATCACCCTCATTGATATTCAGCCGTTTCAATGCAATCACGGAAAAACCGATTTGATCTTTTTGCAACATCTTGCCAACCACCGTATTCACAGTGGCCAATAATTGCTGGCCCTGGCATTCAACCAGTACGCGGGTACTGGCATTAAAACCTTCCGAGCGACAAACGTGGCAATCCTGGCGCATAAAAACCACTGGCTCCTGATGGGTATCAACCCCGAGATTAACAGCAACAAGATGATGCGTATGTTTCATAGTTAACCTGCCCTTTTCATGGTGATTGGCAAACCGGTAAAGTGGCGCACGAACAATCAGGCGATATTTTATCGCTATAGACTGGCGCAAAACCACCACCGAGCGTTCTGAAATTCGTGGTTTGCCCTTGATACAATCTCGCCGCCACCCATTGCACCTGGCCATGATAGGTATAATTACGCAGGTCGAATTTCATCACAGCGGTAACAGCATTTTCATCGATCGTGCGCTCACCGGGCTTAATAATTGCCTGTGCAACATAATCGCCTTGCAGGATTTCTTGCCATACACGTGTTGTGAGTTTATCACCCCGATAGGCCGCTCTGCTGCCATAACCTGTCATCGGCTTGAAAAACCACTGTTTGCGTTCTGACCATAAACGTTCGGCCTCTTCGGCAGTAACAATTTCTGTACGTGGCACGTTATCCAGCAGTATTTTTTTTGTAGCTTCATCAACACCCAACGCTTGTAATTTTTCAGCATCACTAAACACGACCAGATGACTTTTGTCGGCATACAGCGCATGCGCCTGTGGATGTGGCGTCAACACCACGGCCTGTTTGCTATAAGCTTCACGCAATACAGCATTACCGGGTGCTTCCAGATAAAAATCCGTAAGCCGGTTGTAGACCAGGTCAATAGCAACATCGTTATGCCATAACTGGCCTTTATAGAGCTTCAGTTCAGCGGGATCAGCAATCACGGTATGTATCCCGTGGCGCTGGAACAAAGCCTGGAACAACAGGAATTCAGGATACAAAAATTGTTGCTGCGGCGACTCATCCACAATAGCAATGGATTTTAACGGAGTGGCATAACCAGCCAGCTGCCATTCCTGGCGAAACATGGCAACGATGTTTTCTTCAAAGATGCGTACTGCATTTTCACCGGGCAGCAAATTATCCATAGCTTCACAACATGAACGCTGGGCGCGCGCAAGCACGGTATTCAGCATTGCACCGCCAGCATTGGTATTGATTTCTATCAAACCCAATTGCCCCTCGGTAAGATGGAAATCGTAACCGAAAAAAACACTGTTTGTATGTTGCGGATGAATACGGGCTATCTCGGGAGCAGCCTCCAGCACTTGCCGCTGATAAGCCGGCAAGGCCACTACAGTTTCAACGGCCTTGACCACTTGTGCCATGCGCTCAAGATGTTTATGCGAAACAAATACGGGCTGTGCAGCAAACACATGAGGACAACGCTCTTCCATCATCTGGAATAATTCGGGCGAGCCGAGTTCGGTTTCCAGTGCTTGCCGTAATGCCGGACGATCCAGGCTGACGCAGAAACATTCCTGATTCAGCAGTTCTATTGTGTTTTGCTGTGTATCGTTGTTTATCACCGTTGTGGTTCTGCCTTTTGCTGTGAACATGCCCTGTATTGTTTAATGTGAGTGTTCGTGGTGTTCGTGGTGTTCATGATGGTCATGGTGTTTATGCAGATTGTGATGCTGCCGGTTTTGTATACATTCAGTATGCATGGCCTTGATTTCAATCTGTACGGTAGGATGAATTATCTTGAACTTGTCGTGTAATTCCTCCGTAATGTGCTTTAAAAAAGCATCGCCGGGATGACCATCCGGCATAATCAGGTGCACTGTTAATGCCGCATCGGTAGTGCTCATGGCCCAGATATGCAATTCATGTACATCACTGACCCCGGGCAGCGCTTTCAGCCAATCGTACACCGCCACTGGGTAAATGTGTTCGGGCACGCCATCGAACAACAAATGCAGGGATTGTTTGAACAGGTTCCATGTGCCCACAACAATGATGGCGGCAATAACCAGACTGATCACCGGATCAAGCCATAACCAGCCATAGGCCAGATATAATCCGCCCGCCACCACTACGCCTGCAGAAATCGCCGCATCGGCAGCCATATGTAAAAAAGCGCCGCGCACATTGAGATCATGCGCATGATTCCCCATAAACAACAAGGCGGTAATGGTGTTAACCACAATGCCCACGCCAGCCACCGCCATAATGGTATAACCTTCAGTTGGCACTGAAGACTGCAAACGTATTATCGCTTCCCATGCCAATGCACCCATGGCCACTAACAAAAAGATGGCATTCATAAAAGCTGCCAGCACCGAAGCGCGTTGCCAGCCATAGGTATTGCGTTCATTAGGCTTTAGCCGGCCAACGAAAAAGGCAATCCACGCCAGAAGCAGACCGGCCACATCGGAAAGGTTATGGCTGGCATCAGCGAGCAATGCCAGCGAATCGACTTTCCAGCCGTAAAATGCCTCGATGGCGACAAACATCATATTCAGCAAAATGCCAATAGCAAAAGCCCGGTTTAACGATGCGGGGGTGATGTGTGTATGTTCGCGATTGTCGCCCATGCATTAGCCTTGATTTTGACAGTCAATGTCTATCTGCCGATGGTTATCCATCATTGTTTTTTCAATTTACCACTAATCAGGTGAAAAATATAAACACACGGTCAAAAAAGAAGATTTGCATGATCGACATCAAGTAATTTTTACGTTTTTTTGAAAGATGCGAGCCCAAAAAAACCGGGCTAATCAGGAATGGCATTTACTTACGCATAAAAGCTTGATGAGATTGAGTCTCCCCTGCGAAACAGGGGACGACTACATGGATGCAGGAGGTAGGGCGACGCAGGAGCACAAGCCGAGATGTCGCGCAAGCGACAGAGGGGTAAAAACGAAAAATCACCCCTCCGGCACTTCGTGCCACCTCCCCTATTTCATAGTGGAGGCTATAAGCTGGCTATGCTAAGTGCCATTGGGCTAATCAGGACTTTTATTCTGAAGTGGCATCCTCCATTGAATAAATAGGGGCTAAATTCGCGCCTTCGTGGCGCTCTCCCTTCGGGCGCTTTGCGTTCAAATTTGCTCCTGCAAATTTGTATCTCGCGCCTTCGTGGCGCTCTCCCTTCGGGCGCTTTGCGTTCAAATTTGCTCCTGC
>CAZTZY010000077.1:0-253 GCA_964617765.1 uncultured Spongiibacteraceae bacterium | reverse complement strand
AAATTTGTCAAACCCGACAGGGGTTCTCTCCCCCTTGGGTTTTATGACAGGCACAAAAAAGCCCAGACAAGCTGGGCTTTTTTATTCTGAAGTGGCGTCCCCTAGGGGCTAAATTCGCGCCTTCGTGGCGCTCTCCCTTCGGGCGCTCTGCGTTCAAATTTGCTCCTGCAAATTTGTCGAACCCGACAGGGGTTCTCACCCCCTTGGGTTTTATGACAGGCACAAAAAAGCCCAGACAAGCTGGGCTTTTTTA
>CAZTZY010000076.1:0-14223 GCA_964617765.1 uncultured Spongiibacteraceae bacterium | reverse complement strand
CTTACCTTTTTTCAGATTAAAAAAAACCGGGCATAAAGCCCGGCTTTATTGTGTTTAATTGTTCACCGATAACAGGCTCTTGGCAAGCTTCAATACCGAACGAGCCAATTAATGCTCTCAGGCTTTACCTGCAGCAGCCTCTTCATCAGCCCGTGCATCCGACATTTCACGCAATTTATTCTTCGCCACTTTTTCCAGTGTTGCGCGCGGCATCTCTTCATCCTTGATGAAATACAACTTACGTGGACGCTTGAAATCCGCCATGTTCTTGGTGCAATAATCGAATACCACGGTACGCATCTCGTCATCCGATTTATCGCAGTAAGGCCCTTTGATAATGAACGCCACCGGAATCTCGTCCAGCATATCGTGTTTTTGCGCAACAACAGCCACTTCGGCGAACATGTATGGCGCCGCTGCGTTAATCGCCTCTTCTACCTGACGGGCAGAAACGTTTTCGCCACCCACTTTCAATACATCCTTGTCGCGGTCAGCAAAATACATATAACCGTCTTCACCTAGACGGATCTGGTCGCCGGTTGCAAACCAGCCATCCTTGGTGAACGATTTGGCCATTGCCTCAGGATTTTTGTAATACTCAAGAAATAACTGGATGCCGCGATAACCACGGATATACAAATCACCATTCTCGCCCACCGCACAATATTTGCCGGTTTCAGGATTGATAATCGCATATTCATAACCCGGACTGGGAATACCGATGTTCAACTCAGGACAATCCATATTGATATTGGAGCGTGTAGCGTGGGTAACGGTTTCAGTCATACCCCAGGTCGCAAAGGTTTTAACTTTCCACATCCCCTCCACGGTATGCAGCTTCACGCCGGTTAACCATACTTTGTAGGAATGTTCAGGCACCGGTTGTGCACCAATCGCCTTGAAGCAGAAAGGGATCATCGAAGCATGGGTACATTTATGCTTCAGAGAAATCTCCCAGAACTTGCTCGAAGAAAATTTCGGCTGTAAAACGACAGTACCGCCTGCCCAGGTCATAGTCCAGAACGTCCAGCTTTGTGCATTCACATGGAAGCAAGGCAGAAAACACAAATAGGTTGAATTGCTGTCAATCGCTGTATTCGCAGCACCTGACATACCACCCCACAAGGCATTGGCATGGGTATGCACCACCGCTTTTGGACGTGAAGTAGTACCCGAAGTAAACTGGATACCCACCGGCAACATAGGTTCTGCAGCACGCTCTGGTGCTTTATCGCCGTGTGTGTACAACACTTTCCAGTTATCAAACCCGTGATTCTTGTCAGCATCGGCAGGTGCTTCGCCGGAATTGTCATCCGTCACCACAAACCAGGGAATACTTTTGGCATTGGCAGAAAGCTCTTTAATAAATTTAGGCTGGGTTATGCAACCTACTGCATCAGAATGCTCGGCAAAATAGGTTAATTCATCACCGATACAACGGGTATTTGTGGTTACCGCGCAAGAACCCACAATCGCCGATGCATACCAGGCAATCATCATTTCAGGGCTGTTTTCAGCATGAATTAACAGCTTGTCACCCTTCTTCACACCCTTGGCAATCAGTCCACAAGCCACTTTCTGGATTTCGTCATAAAAGGTTTTGTATGTCCATGACTGGCTTGGGCCTTCTTTTGGCTCCCAAATTAAAAAAGCCTTCTCAGGCGTGGCATCAGCCCATTTTTTCATCAACCAGGGGACATCTTTACCGGCAAAGGTATACAGTTCAGCAGAGTATTTAGGATCAAATTGAGGCGTGGACATGCTTTTTCCTTAGATATTATTGAAATATGAAAACAGTAAGTCGGTGGATTGTAACCAATGGGTGCAATCGCAAGGCGGTAAAAATGGCTTAATTTATGGTCAAAAGCAATCAAAAAATACTAATAAGACCTGCCGGTATTGCTAACTCTTCAAATTCAAAGGATTTAGAAACTGCATATCCAGGCATTACTCGATATTGATTAAAAAATACTCAAGCTGAACCTATCAATTCATTCATCACATAACCCGTCGGCGTCACAAACAAGTTGATGAAACCTTCGTTTAGCGGCTCATTGGCCATCAGGGTAATCCATTCGGCTAAATGATGACTTTGTGCCGGTATTAAACATTCCTGCTGGTGATCAATAATATGGTACTGCATGCCGGTAGCATCCAGCAGTTGCAGTAAATCGTGGCCAGTGGCACCAGAGTTGCGAATGCCGTAAGGACAAAATTCGAGAATCATGCGCAAATGACCACGGTTTTTAATGATCATCTCTTTCAATCCATTCACCACAAAAAACTCAGCCCCCTGCGTATCAATTTTCAGGAAGTCCATTCGCTCAATATGGCGACTTAAATGTTCACCGCCATGCACTAACGTAATTTCAGAGCTATGACGCTCATCAACAGAACCGTACACACGATGATCACCAAAGTTATCACCCGATAAAAATAACTTTCCCTCACTGTTTTTATCGTAGAGCGCATAAGGGAAAATGCGCACTTGAGTAAAACCGTTCATGGCGACATTGGCATTCAGCAGCGCTAAATTTGCCGCATCGGGCTCATACGCAATTACCTTACCCTGCACGCCAACACGTTGTGCAGCCAGAAGGGTGTAATAACCGATATTTGCACCCACATCCACATACACATCACCTTCATGCAAATGATTTAGCGTCAACAGGGTTTCATAGCGCTCCCAGATACGTTCCTTGCGTAGCCGCGCCGAAATCATCTGGTCGCCTGCACTGTGTAAATGCATCTTCAGGCCCGCGCTTAAGCCGGGAATGTCGAGATCGATAATATCTGCCGAGGAATGGATAGCCATCGCGTTATTGCCACATAGCCGGATAATCTTTCCAGTAATACTGCAGGTTTTTATCCTGCCAATCGCGGTAGATCATTTCCCAGTCCAGCCCCGGAATACGCCAGGCATGGTGTGGTTCCATATTGCTCACATACACCGGTGCACCATAATCACAAAAACGCGTATCCACACTCATGCGAACCACTGAGTCAGTCAGGTTAGGTTGTGCCGAATGCACAGTACACGAATTGAAAATAATCACATCGCCCTGCTCTACATCAGAAACATGCCAGATGTTTTCCTCAGGCAATATTTCGCACTGCACATTACCCACACCCAGCGCAGGTACCACTTTTCTCACACCCAGAGTATGTGACTTCGGCAGTATTTGCAGGCGACCCATGTCAGTGGAAATATCCTGCAAGGCCACCCAGATACCCGCCATGGTTTCCCCGGCAAAATGCGAACGCGCATCCTGGTGCGGCGGGGTTTCATAACCCAGTTTGCGCGGCGCAGAAACCCGCGCCATCTTCATCGGGTAGACAAACACATCCTTGCCCTGCACCGTTTTCATCAACTCAAGAATATGGGGGTCATGGAAGAAACTGTGGAACGATTCCAGCGCCTGCATCTTCGGGTAAAGCTCATCCCACAGCGGCTCGGTTTCGGCAAACGGCTCGCCCTTCAACAGTGGCAAACCCGCAGCCTCATCCAGCACAATATGCGGCGCCAGCACACCCATAAAGTCGCCCAGCAAGGCGTTGCATTTTTGCGGGCTGACGTAGTGTTTGAAATACAAATACCCCCAATCCCCAAAGCGGGCCCGCAGGATGGCCGGTTCTTCATCAATACGGGAAACAATCAGGGGATGTTCTGTGGTCATGGGCATATTTACGGCTGGAAATTTTGCAAACAGTAACAAAAATCGGCTTTGAATAAAACCTTGTGGCGCCAGCGAAATCTTGTTGTTACAACCCTTGGGTATTAATGATATCCACCGCCCGCGCCCGCAACTGCCCGCAACCGGCATCCACATCCTGGCCGGCGCTGTTGCGCACCTTGGTCAACACCCCGCGCGAATGCAGGTAATGCACAATCTCGATAATGCGTTCCGGCTCCGGGCGCTGGTAATCCTCGCCTTCGTGGCTATTGAAAGGAATCACATTCAGCACGGCGTATTTGCCTTTCAACAGACGCAAAATCCCGTCGAGCTCATCCTGGCCATCATTGATACCTTTCAGCAAGGTCCATTGGTACTGCACAGGATATTTCACCAGCCGCGCATAACTCTCGCCCATCTCTATCAAATCGGCAGGCGCTATCTTCGGGGCGTTAGGCAACAGGTGTTCACGCAACTCAGGCTTAGTGGTATGCAACGACAAAGCCAGTGCCGGTTTTACCCGCAGCTGTGGCAAACGCTCGAACACACGCATATCACCCACCGTAGAAAACACCAGATTCTTGTGGCCAATGGCGCCATAAGTGCCCAGTACATCAATCGCTTCCAGCACATTATCGAGGTTATGGGCTGGCTCACCCATGCCCATAAACACCACTTTTTTCACCGGCCGGCGACGACGCGCCTGCACCACCTGTGCAAGAATCTCCATACTGCTCACCTGGCGCAACAACCCACTTTTGCCCGTCATGCAAAAACGGCAACCCACCGCACAACCCACCTGCGTAGACACACAAACCCCATCACGCGGCAGCAGTACACTTTCCACCATTTGCCCATCAGCCAAATCGACCAACAAGCGCGAGGAACCATCCTCCCCGGGGAATTCAGCACGTACACCCAGCAAGGCATCCAGCTCTGTGCTTAACTGTGGCAAGGCTTCTTGCAGGGAAAGGGAAAGCCGATGTTCGGTTTTATGGCGACGCGGTGCCGCATCCAGAGGCTTGCCCTGCAACCAGGAACGCAGCATCTGTTCACAATGGATTGGCCTGGCACCGGAATCGGTCAGGCGTTGATTAAAGTCAGAAATACGCATGGCGCGCATGCTAACATGGCTTGGGGCGAAATTCCCGTAGGGTGCACCTGCGTGTGCGCCCTTAAGCATTATCATTATCAGGGCAGACACACAGTTCTGCATCTGGGTTACAACCACCAAACCTCATTTCCAACTCCATCGCCAACCCGACAACACTTCCATTTGACACAACGCCACTTTTGAAACTACCATGATACTGAATATTTATACAGTATAGTGATTTTATGATCGTTAGACCCATTCTTATCTTCCACTCTACCTGCCACACCGCCGAGGATGTATTGCGCCTGCTGCAAACCCGCCTGGCCTGTGGCTTTCCGTCGCCGGCCAATGATTACCTCGAGCAGATGCCGAGTTTAAATGAGTTATTGATCAAACATCCCGCCGCCACCTTCATTGCCAAGGCCCAGGGTGATTCGATGATTGAGCGCGGCATTCTTGATGGTTCGCTATTGATTATTGATCGCTCACTCACGCCCTTGCACGATTCCACCATCGTGGCTTCCATTGGCGGCGAGCTGACCATCAAGATACTCGACCTGCATAACCGCCTGTTACGCCCGGCCAACTGCAAGCAACAACCGTTGCCCTTGCCCGATGATCTTGATGTGATATGCGAAGGCGTTGTCACGTTTTGCATTACCCCGCAAGCGCATTACGCCTTTCCGTGTTAATGCCATGCTGGCCCTGGTTGATTGCAATGCCTGCTATGCCAGTTGTGAGCAGATTTACCGGCCCGACCTGCGCGGTAAACCCATAGTTGTGTTATCTAACAATGATGGCTGTATCGTAACGCGTAACAAGGAAGCCAAAGCCCTCAACATTCCCGATCTCGAACCCTATTTCAAAATCAAACACCTGTTGCAACAACACCAGGTACATGTATTCAGCAGCAATTACGAACTCTATGGTGATACCTCACAGCGCATTATGTCGATGCTCGAAGGCTACGGTAATGCCATAGAGGTTTACAGCATTGATGAAGCCTTTCTGGATGTCGATGGATTTACCGATTTGTACGCACATGGCCAGTTAATCAAACAGGCTTGCTGGAAGGAACAACGTATGCCAGTTTGTGTAGGTATTGCACCTACCAAAACCCTCGCCAAATTGGCGAACCACATTGCCAAAAAATCGGTGAAACTGAATGGAGTTTGCATGATTGAAAACAGCACAGAATGGCAAAAGGTTTTCAGCAAGCTGCCGGTAAACAAAGTGTGGGGCGTGGGCTCGCGCATTGCCAAACGACTGGCTGATTGCCATATCCTTACCGTTGAAGATTTGCGCCAACAAAACCCTAAAGAGTTGCGCGCGGATTTTGGCGTAACACTGGAACGTACTATCCGGGAATTGAATGGCGAACCCTGCCTGAGCCTGGATACACAACCCTCACCCAAACAGCAGATATTTTGCAGCCGTTCATTCAGCAAGAAAATCACTTCACTGCACGACCTCAACGAAAGCGTCGCCAACTACGCCGTGCGTGCCGCCGAAAAACTGCGCCGGCAAAACAGCCTTGCCCGCCGCGTGTATGTGATGATGCAAACCTCGCGTTTTACTACACCCTATTATGGCAATAGCCTTAGCACACCCTTGCTCTACCCCACCAACGACAGCCGCCACATTGTTGAAGCCGCCCTGCGCATCTCCACTCACCTGTATCGTCAGGGCTATGTCTATGCCAAAGCCGGTGTCGGTTTGCTCGATCTGGTTGAGAATACTTTTCAGCAAGAAGATTTTTTTACCGCCAACCAGACACTGGCATCGCAAGACATGATGACAACGCTGGATAAAATCAACCAGCGCTATGGACAAGGTGTTATGTTTCTGGGAAGGCAAGGTATACAAAGGCAATGGCATATGTGCCGGGAAATGAAATCGCCGGCTTATACCACCCGGGTTAGCGATGTGCCGATTGTGAAAATATAGCAGAAATTACAAACGCTCAATCAATTGGCTGCCTTCGTTTTTGGCATTATTTACCGCCTTGCTGACCGTATAAAAAGCAAAATCCGTTGCAGAATCGGCGATCAATTGTGCTACATCCTGTTTACCCAGATCAGGCCTGATCCAATCATCACAGGCGGCACGATCAAGAATTACCGGCATCCTGTCATGCACTGCCAACAACTGCGGCGATGCCACTTTCGTCAGCAAGGCACAGGTTATCAGCGGGCCATTTTCCGGGGAATGCCATACTGATAACAACCCGGCCATGCCGATCACCGGTTGCGATTCGTCATACAAAAAATATGGCTGTTTAACCGTCCTGGCTTTCCCCGTGTCAGTATCAACCACTTCACTCGCTTGCCACTCATACCAGCCTGCAGCGGGCATAATGCAACGACTGGAATGATAAGCCTCGCGCCACATCGGCTTGCTATGCGCCTCTTCACTGCGAGCATTAAAACTGAATGCCGGCAATGTCGATTCCTTCCACCAATGCGGCACAAAACCCCAACGCGCAAGGGTAAGTTCATTGCCCCGTTCAGGAATGGCATGAATCAAAGGCACCTGCAGCGAAGGCGCGGCATTGTAATGTAAGGGAAACTGGCCATCAGCAATCAACGCCGATTGCCACCACGTCTTTATGGATTGGGTATCCGGAGTTACATATCTGCCACACATGGTTTATCTATCACTCAGGGAAAATAGCTTATTGATTAAAGAATAACCTGAAGATCAACACATGCAAGAAAAAAGGCCGGACTGGATATGAAAACTGCTCAAACAATATCAAGCCCGACCTCAATATTTATCCAGCAGCCAGCATGCTGATCCATTCACGATAAAGCGGTAAACCCACAAGCACATTCACCGGGAATGTCACTCCTAACGCTGCCAACATGGCAAGGCCAATATTGGCTTCAGGAATCGCTGCACGAATAGCTGCAGGAGCCGCAATGTATGAAGCGCTTGCCGTAATACCTGCCAATACCAGAATGCTTCCAGTTGGCAAATCCAGCCAGAATCCAAGCCCTATACCAATCCACGCCAATACGAAAGGTGCGATCATTGCAAACACCAGCAACCGCCAATGCTCTTTAGGGAATGGCATACACACCTTTGCTGTGCACAATCCCATCTCCAGAAGAAACAGCGCAAGCAATGTTTTAAATCCGCCAAACAATGGCTCTGACAACGGGCCTATACCTTCAGGGCCATATATCCAGCCAATCACAAGACCTCCCACCAACAGCACCACACCACGACTGGTCAACGTTTCCTTTAATAACTCAAAAACGAAACCATGCCCACCAGAAGAACCGGCAACATCTCGATGCATGTAACGATACAAACCTAACATAACTATAATAGCTGGAAGCTCAAGCAAAACCAGATAAAGGGTAGTTTCTGGCTTGAGCGGCAAACTGGATGCCTCAGCCATCGCCAAAACAACAGCAAAAGTACCTGCACTCACCGACCCATAATGTGCTGCAATGCTAATGGCATTTATCGAGGATAGACACACCCACTTTCGCAGCACAGGATATAACAGCAAAGGAATGAGAAAACCCATTGTAGCAATGAGGGCTAAATCGATAAGATGTAATTCACCTGCCTGACCATGCAAAGCAAGCCCGCCTTTTAGGCCAATGGTTAACATCAGCAAAATCGACAGGGTTTCATAAATGGATTGCGGTACTTCCAGATCAGATTTCACCAATCCTGCTAAAAGCCCCAAGGCAAAAAAAGCAATTACAATATCAGGCATACCAGACTCCAGATGCAGGCAAAACAATGTGAAAAAACTTGATTTATCATCGACAGACCACATTCGAACATACTTTCAGGAAGCTTGGCAATGATCGAAAAAATCGAACAAAAGTAATGGATAATTCGAGTTTATTTAAAAACCCAGGCTCTGTAATCTAGCTCATTAACCCTGTTAGGAGTTCACTCAATGCAACCACTCGTTGGCCTGATTATGGGCTCCCAATCAGACTGGGAAACCCTGCAGCATTGCGCCGAATTGCTTGAAAATCTCGGCATTCCTCATGAAGTACAAGTCGTTTCAGCCCACCGCACACCCGACTTGCTGTTTGAATATGCGGGAACAGCCAGCGCACGAGGGCTTGAAGTGATTATTGCAGGCGCAGGCGGTGCAGCACATCTACCCGGCATGGTTGCTGCCAAAACTCACCTGCCTGTGCTTGGAGTACCCATACAATCCAAAACGCTAAACGGCATCGATTCCCTGTTATCTATTGTACAAATGCCAGCAGGCATACCCGTTGCCACACTGGCAATCGGTACTGCTGGCGCCAAAAATGCAGCACTGCTCTCCGCCAGCATACTGGGTAATAAATATCCCCACTATCACACTGCACTTATCAATTACAGAAAACGTCAAACTGAAAGTGTTTTGGCAAACCCGGATCCCAGGATCAACACATGAATACCGCTCTCGCCGAAACCTTTAACAACAAAGTCATTGGCGTAGTCGGCGGCGGGCAACTTGCCCGTATGCTGGCATTGGCAGGCATACCACTCGGATTACGCTTTGTCTTCCTTGACCCCGCTACCGATGCCTGCGCTGCTCCGTTAGGCAGGCATATCTGTAACGACTTTAACAATACCGAAGCATTAGACGAGCTGGCTTCCCTTGCCGATATCATCACCTACGAATTTGAAAATGTCCCAGAATCAGCAATAAACCGGCTCGCCAGCCATGTACCGGTATTCCCTGGATCTAACGCCCTATCCATTTCTCGCGACCGCCTGCGAGAGAAAAACCTGTTTCGTGAACTGGATATCCCCATCGCCCCCTTCATGCCCGTAAATAGCCGCGAAGAATTGAATCAGGCGATCACTGCCATAGGACTGCCAGCGGTGCTAAAAACCCGTACGCTCGGATATGATGGCAAAGGGCAGTTTATCCTGCGTCATCAACAAGATATGAATACAGCCTGGGAAAACCTCGGTGGCGTGCCGCTGATACTCGAAGAATTTGTACACTTTAACCGCGAAGTATCCATTATCGGCGTCCGTAGCCACCAAGGTGAAACAGCATTTTATCACCTGACTAAAAATGTCCACGATAGCGGCATATTACAGCTCTCTGTCAACTTGCCTAACGATGAATTACAGACGCAAACTGAAACTTATGCACAGAAGATAATGGATCATCTTGGCTATGTAGGCATCATAACCCTGGAATTATTCGATACTGGTAACGGCCTGATGGCCAATGAAATGGCGCCTCGAGTACACAACTCAGGCCACTGGACCATTGAAGGCGCAAGCACAAGTCAATTTGAAAACCACCTGCGCGCCATACTAAATCTTCCCTTAGGCAGTACCGATGCCATTGGTAAAACAGCCATGGTGAATTTTATTGGTTCATTACCCGACATTAACGACATTCTATCCATTCCATGCGTCACCCTGCATGATTATGGCAAAAAACCTCGGCAAGGCCGCAAAGTTGGCCACGCCACACTACACACCGACAATGATGATTCCCTGCAAAAGCTGCTGCCAAAGCTACTTGCCATTCCTAACGAAAAGGTTGCTTTCCAGCCTCTGGCTTAATGCCAGTGCAAGTTCATTACCCCTAACTGGAATAGCATGAATCAATGACAGCTGCAGCGCAGGCGCCAAAGAACTATAAAAGGGAAACTGACCATCAGCGCCGATTACCACCACGCCGTTATGGACTGAGTATCCGGATACACATCTTCCTGACAGTTTTTTCTATCAAACAATGGAAATGACTGATGGACTCAGGATTAACCTCAAAATCAACTCATGCAAGAAAACAAGGCCGAAGATAAAGCCAAAACGGCATTTAAGTGCTTGATTTTAATGGTGCCCGAGAGCGGACTTGAACCGCTACGACCTTACGATCGGGAGATTTTAAGTCTCCTGTGTCTACCGATTCCACCACTCGGGCTAGGAGTGCTTGTGTTTATCACAAGAGAAAAAGTGGAGGCGCGAGCCGGAATCGAACCGGCGTGGACGGAGTTGCAGTCCGCTGCATGACCACTCTACCATCGCGCCATATTTTGCTCGATTACCAGAAACAACATAGGTTGTTGAGGCTTTTCTGCGCAATTTGGAGCGGGAAACGAGGTTCGAACTCGCGACCTCAACCTTGGCAAGGTTGCGCTCTACCAACTGAGCTATTCCCGCAATCCGTGTCTTTCGACAAGGGTGCTTATTCTATTCAGATGAACGTTTGTGTCAAGAAAAGTCTGCTCCTGAAATGGGGCTAAAAAGCTGTTCAAATGGGTTTCATTGAGGTTTTAACGATGGCCAAGCGGCTTTCATGTATAAGACCATTGACCAGATAGTGAGTGATGCGGAAGCATATAAGGATAGATAGGCCAGCCAGCGCATAACCCCCTGGTAATCAAGCTCTATACCCAAAAACAGAAGGATGGCGAGCATCTGCACCAGAGTTTTTACCTTGCCTATATAAGAGACAGCGACATTGGCACGCGCACCCAGTTCAGCCATCCATTCCCTTAGGGCGGATATCACAATTTCCCTGCCGATAATAACCAGTGCGGGCAAAGTAAAATACCAGGCATTAAAACGCTCTATCAATAAACACAGGGCAATAGCCACCATTAACTTATCGGCTACCGGATCCAGAAATGCGCCAAAAGGTGTACTTTGGTTGAGTTTGCGCGCGAGAAAACCGTCTATCCAGTCGGTAATGGCCGCGATAGCAAAAATGATAGCAGTACCCATATAACGCCATTCGAAAGGCAAATAGAACACCACCACGAATACTGGAATCAGTAAAATACGAAGTAGGGTTAAAGTATTAGGTATATTCATTGAGTGATATAAATTAAGTGTTATCTGCAAATATTTAAAAGCATTCTAACTAATCTTTATGAAATTCAGCATAGATATCTTCAGCAATTTTTTCACTGATGCCGGGGACTTTTTTTAGCTCCCTTACCGGTGCTTCCATAATGCCCTTTACACTACCGAAGTGGCGCAATAATTCTTTTCTTCTTTTAGCGCCGATACCTGGAACATTTTCGAGCACGGAACGCTGACGTAATTTATCGCGGCGCTGGGTGTGGCCTTTTACGGC
Organism: uncultured Spongiibacteraceae bacterium; assembly: GCA_964617765.1. Classification (GTDB taxonomy): domain Bacteria; phylum Pseudomonadota; class Gammaproteobacteria; order Pseudomonadales; family DT-91; genus CAZTZY01. The sequence continues at coordinate 2,381 of CAZTZY010000076.1, read as the reverse complement.
AAAGCGATGGGCTTCATCGCGCACTTGCTGGATAAGATGCAAGGCGGGCGAATCGGAAGGCAAATCCACCTCGCGTTCGGAATCTGCAAACACCAGAGTTTCAAAACCGGGTTTACGGGTTGAGCCCTTGGCGACGCCAATGATGAGGATATCCTGCAAACCGTAATCGTTGAGTACATTGAAGGCTTGTGTTACCTGCCCTTTACCACCATCTATCAACAAGATATCGGGCCGTTTGCCTTCGCCATCCATAAGGCGCTTGAACCTGCGTTCGAGTGCCTGGGCCATGGCGGCATAATCATCGCCTGCCGCAATACCTTCGATATTGAAGCGGCGATAATCTTTCTTTGCTGATCCCGAATGATCGAATACCACACATGAAGCCACAGTCGCCTCGCCAGAACTGTGGCTGATATCAAAGCATTCGATTCGCTGCGGCAACTCTTCAAGACCCATTACTTCACGCAGACTTTCAAAGCGAATCAACTGGTTATCTTTATTAGCTATACGTGACTTCAGGTTTTGTCTAGCGGTGGTAATGGCCAGTTCCATCCATCTTTCGACATTGCCGCGTTGCGCCGGCAACACTTGCACCTTGCGACCTTTCCTTTGTGACAATAACTTAGCCAGCTCACCAAATTCTTCATGCTCGATGGAGCACACAATTTTATCTGGCAAATCGCGTGTTTCATTAGCAAGATAAAATTGCCCCAGAAAGGCAAACATTACCCCTGCCTCCTCATCTTCAAGACGCGGGTCAGGATAATAGCTGTTACTGCCAAGTATTCGCCCATCACGAATATAGAGCACATGCACGCACACCTTTTTCATTTCCAGGGCGATGGCAACGATATCGATATCCGCACTGCCCGCCTCAATAAACTGGGTTTCTGTGACACGCTTGAGGTGCTGGATCTTGTCGCGATAATCGGCAGCCTTTTCATATTCGAGACTTTGCGCAGAAGCTTCCATCGCATCAGCCAGATCGGCAACCAGTTGACGACTTTTACCTTCGAGAAACATTTGTGATTCTTTCACCTGCATTGCGTATTCTTCTTTGCTAACCAAACCGACACAGGGAGCAGTACAGCGCTTGATTTGGTATTGCAAACAGGGGCGTGAGCGGTTGCTGAAATAACTGTCTTCACATTGCCGGACTTTGAACACCCGCTGTAACAAGGCCAGACTTTCACGCACGGAACTGGAGCCGGGATATGGCCCGTAATACTTGCCTTTTTCACGCTTGACGCCTCGATGGTAGGCCAGCCTGGGAAATTCGACATCGGATAAAAAGATGTAGGGATAGGATTTATCATCACGCAACAAAATATTGTAGGGCGGCAAGTTTTGCTTGATGAGGTTTTGTTCGAGCAGCAGCGCTTCAGTTTCGGTTTTGGTGACCGTAACATCTATTTTCTGGATTTTACTGACCAGCGCGACCGTTTTATTGGTTAACCCGGAGGCACTGAAATAACTCGATACGCGATTTTTAAGGTTTTTGGCTTTGCCAATATAGAGTATCTCTCCCTCGGCATTCATCATCTGATATACACCGGGCAGTTGCGGCAAAGTTGCCAGAAAGGTTTTGTGATCAAACAGGGAATTTTGTTCAGGCATCACTGAACCTTAGATATCGTCAAAATCCAGCAATCCATGCCTTATAGCCAGGCGAGTTAATTCCACATCGCCATTAATACCCAGCTTTTCAAACACTCGATAACGATAACTGTTGACAGTTTTGGGACTTAAACAGAGCTTATCGGATATATCCTGAACCTTTTCACAATTGATAATCATCAGGCAAATTTGTAGCTCCCTTTCTGAAAGTTGCTCAAAGGGCGAGCCTGATTCAGGATTTACCGAATTCAGTGCCATTTGCTGAGCGATAATCGGCGATATATACCGTTTGCCTGCCACAGCGTGCTTTATGGCAGTGACCATTTCGCTGAGTTCGGCACCTTTACTGATATAACCTAGTGCTCCCGCTTGTAATAACCTTGCCGGGAAAGGATTTTCTTCGAGTGCTGTAACGACGACCACTTTGGTATGCGGTACCTGATAAGCTAATTTGCGCGTAGCTTCAAGACCACCAATGCCGGGCATTTTGAGATCCATCAGTATCACATCGGGCTGCAATGTTTTTGCAATCACTAATGCTTCTTCACCACAATTGGCTTCTGCGACGATTTCTATACCCGGTACGCCTGTCAATATTCTTACAATACCGACACGTACCAGATCATGATCATCTACTACTACAACCCGAATGGTCATGTGTACCCCACATTTAACATCAGTGTAAAAAAATATTATTGTCCTTTTTAATACGGCGGATTCAACCGCGAAGTGCATAACAGTTTAAGCAGCTAGTGCTGCCATTT
>CAZTZY010000075.1:10192-14303 GCA_964617765.1 uncultured Spongiibacteraceae bacterium | reverse complement strand
AGTTCATCGGTAGTATTAACGCCACTGAGTAAAGCCACCGAATGATCTGACCATTTTTTCAGTTGCGCCAGATCTTCGATGGGAAATCCCAGCAAGCGAATGATGATGGTCATCGGCAAAGGTACCGCCATCTCGCTCACCCAGTCACATTCGCCACGCTGAATAAACTGGTCCAGCAGTTCATTGGCCAGCACCCTGATCTCGTTTTCCATGGTCATGATCTTGCTCAAGGTAAACGCCCGGTTGCTGACCCTGCGTTGGCGCGTATGTTTCGGCTGGTCGGCAATGGCCAGCACATCGACTGCCTGCGTGGTTTCAGTTTCCCCTGCCTGCTGACTACCGATATCAAGAAACTGCGGTGCTGTCTCCGCACTGTCTTGCAACAATACTGCCACCAGATTGGAGGAAAATGTCTCTGTATCCAGCACCGCTTTCACAACATCTTCATAACGACTGATAAGATAATAAGCCTTGTTAGGCAATTCGTAGAGCGGAGCTTCCTGGCGTAGCGCTGCAAAAAACTCCCATGGGGTTTCAATCACATCAGGATCAAAAGGATTTACATCTTCCAGTCGTTTTTTCATGGTGCGTACCTCTTACAGTGACCTGGCCAACATTATTGAGTGATTAAATTTTTACCAGCTTCCATGGGTAGATTTTTCCGGCATTCCACTGGCACACATAAATATTGCCATCAGCATCGGCACACACATCATGCACATGGTGGAACACGGAATCCGCCACCAGGCCAAGCAACTTATTATTGTCGTTATATTCAGCATGCCCGCCCAGCGTTGCACAAACGTGATTATCGGCATCCAGCATAATCACAAAACCGGAATTGGGCTTCAAATGCGCGCCCGACCAGCATAGGCCAACCAGTATATGATTGCCAACAATGACCGGCCTGCACGGGTAAGCCCTCGGCAATGGAATTATCCCTAGATATTCGCCATTCAGGCTGAACTGTTTGATGCACGATTGGCGGCGTGACGTCACCAGCAATATCTCGTTACCGGCACCCCGGCGGTTATCAATGGCAATGCCATGGGCAAAATCGAGGCGGCTATCACCGGGCTTTTTACCGCCAAAATGGCGAATGTATTCACCGGCAGCGTTGAATTGCAGCACATACTGCGAACCATAACCATCGGCCACATAAATATCGCCATTGGGGGTTACTGCCGTTTGCGTGGGCATGTACGGTTGGCCATCACGGTAAATACCCAGCGCATGGGCATCGGGCAATTCCTTGATAACATTTCCACTTAATGTGGCTTTGACTACACGGGCCTGGTAAGGATCGCATATCCACAGGAATTCCTCATCACCTTCACGCACCAGCGTCAGCCCGTGAGCGCCGGTGGAATGCAGCGTCCAGCTGTTGAGTACCTTACCCTGCACATCGAGCACGATGACATTGTTATGCGGATCATCCGTCAGCAGGTAAAGCCTCTGCTGGCTATCCATCACCATTTCATGGCAGTTATTCACCGGCAATTCCGCAGGATTGGCCTGGCACCAGTGACGGTCAATGCGATAACGGAATTCGCCTTCCCCTACCGTGCCAACCGAATCATCAGGGCTTTTTATCAATGAAGTTTTCGCCAGCAACTGCGTACCGGCGATCAAGGTGTTGCTACCGATTTCATTTAACCTGGCGAAGAGTGTGTGTGTTTTCAAAACCTGACACCTATTTATGTTTTAAAACAAAATCTTGCGAAACTGCCGGCACATAATCACTGGGGCCGACTAACACCAGAAATCGGGCTTTCCAGTCTTTATTGCCAACCAGCTCATAAACCAGTTGCGATATACCGGCAAACGCCAGGCGCAGTGGATTGGTAGTCATTGCTTCTGGCTCTATTCCTTGCAAACCCACATTGGGCCTATGTGATGTGACAGGCCGGTAAGTGCCAAATACCTTGTCCCAGAAGAAAAACAAACCACCACCTATATTCACCAGATTGCCGCGGGATTCATTGTGCTCAGCATCTCTGGAATGATGCAAATAATGATAAACCCCTTCTGATGTAATGGTACTCAGTAAGCGAATGATCCATTTGCCCTGCGCCCATTCATACAGCGCGGTCTGGTGGCTCCACATATTGGCAAACGCTGAAAACAGCTTGAATACGATCAGATAGGTGACCAGCGATTCAGATGTGATCAGCTTGCCAACCACAGAAAAAATAACCACATAAGGTACAGCAGCAATGATAAAAAACGGGAAGCTGTTAAACACGGCCTGGGTGGCAGGTTGTATCAGTTCTGGCGTCATATGGTGGGTGCGATGGAATAACAGCCACAGTAAGCGGCTTTCGTGTGACAAGCGATGAAACCAGTAATGAAAAAAACCACCGACCATGTTCAACACAAAAAATGCCATCCAGGCCGGCATGTCTACCAGTGTTGGCACTTGTTGCGCCCATGTACGCAACTGGTTTAGCAGGCTGCCCATGGCGTTGATGCCACTTATCAGGTCATAACCCATTGCTGTGGCAAACAACCCGATCAGCAGATACATAACCCCAATCCCGGTAGTACATACCAGGGTCAGCCCAAAATAGGTGAACAACATCGTTATTGGATAGGATTTACCCATAATTTTGGGGTACATCGTGTAACTAAAAACTATCACTGCGGCTGTAAAGACCATATTGGCTGCAACCAGCACAACCAGGCCAAGGAATAGCGGATGAAACCACTCTCCGCCAGCCATATTCCAGGCATCACGGAACAATTGCAGGAAAGGCCCCATGTTCCAGTCGTCACCCAAACCCGGCCCCAGATAGGCGACATATTGCATCCAGCCGGGAAAACCGAGCGCATACAAAAACGCAAAGCTATAGATAAATCCGGTGGCCAGTGGCCGGTATTTCTCATCGATCTGGAATTCACGGTTAAACCATTTTCTTCCCATACCCGCCAACGTTTCAGTCGAGTAAATATCAGATTGTGTGTTGGTATTCATCAGCTTTATCTCCACTCTTGGTAAAACTCTGCGAAACCTGTTTATCTCTACCTGTTACTGGTGGTAGCAGTTAGCCGCACTTCGTAATAGAATCGTCACAAAAAATTGACTGATTAAGTAGTCAGCGATTAATATATTACTGACTACTTAGTCAGTCAACTGATTTATTAGTAGCTGGCTCAAATAACCGGGGAATACCATGCAAGCAGAAAAGCCTATGCCTCTCGCCCAGCAAAAAGCGCCCGGCACACCAAGGGCACAGCAGGCCGACCGGGTAAAAACTGCCATTATTGAAGCCGCCATTCCCCTTTTTGCGCGTGGCTATGACAGCGTATCGATTCAGCAAATAGCCGCCGCAGCCGATGTGAAACATTCGCTGGTGATGTACCACTTCGGCTCCAAAGACCAGTTATGGGAAGCCGCCGCTACCCGGTTGATGAAAAACTTCGACCAGCGCCAGCGCGATTACGCAGCCAAATTGCCCAAGGCCAGTAATGATGAAGAAATGATTTACCAGCAGATGACTGCCTTTATCCAGGCCCTGCGCGACATTCCGGAATACGGGCAAATACTACTGAGCGAAGGCTCGCAAAAAACCGAACGCCTGCAATGGTTGCACCTGAACTTTTTCCCTTCTGTGGTAAACGAAAAACGCTTCAACGACAGCCGCATTAGCGAAGTGCTGTTGCACACCACCCTGCTGCGCAACGCGGTGGCCGGCGCCATGCTTTATACGGTAGTGGCTGGCCCGCAACTGGCCCGCAGTGCCGAACTGGAAGGTGGCGAAAAACCCGATGATCTTTACCCCATGAGCGACAACATGGCAGGACGACTGGCTCGCATGTTGACGGATTTTCTGTTGTCACAGCTGGCGAAGTTGTAAATATGTGGGGCTGGAGGAATGGGCAGCGAAAATAGCGATGTTTCTAACGCAATTGATTATTGGTAAAGGTTAAGAGGTGTTCTGCTTCGACCAGAACTGGTTTTGAAATTCTTAAACCCGTCATTTGCAATTCTTGGTTTATCTTTCTAGCCTCCACTATGAAATAGAGGTGTTCTGCTTCGACCAGAACTGGTTTTGGAATTCTTAAACCCGTCATTTGCAATTCTTGGTTTATCTTTCTAGCCTCCACTATG
>CAZTZY010000075.1:0-10092 GCA_964617765.1 uncultured Spongiibacteraceae bacterium | reverse complement strand
TAAACCCGTCATTTGCAATTCTTGGTTTATCTTTCTAGCCTCCACTATGAAATAGGGGAGGTGGCACGAAGTGCCGGAGGGGTTATTTACCGGTATTTACCCATCTGTCGCTAGCGCGACATCTCCCCTGCTTTACAGGAGAGACTAAATCTCGCCCAACTTTTTTGCGTAAATAAGTGCCATTCGGGTCAGAGTAAAATTCTAACGAGGAATATTAGTCATTTAAAATTTAAAAAAAGCCCAATAGCCATGAAATTCAGTATTGATACTTAATTCAGTATTGATACTTAATAAAGCAGCTTCACTTTCCAATAGAAAATACTAGTTTTTAAAAGAAGCATCCTTGCCTTTACTCGTGGAAATACCTGCACTATTGAAAAATAACTATGGGTAATTGACCACTTTTACGCTGGCATCAACATTCTTCGCATCGATAAAGCCAATCACATTAGGATTAGCGGCCACCAGTTTTTTGACATCGGCTTCTTTATCATAACCTTTAGGCGGCGTGCCTTTACCGGCAAACAGTTGTCTTGACCAATAGGATTGCACTTCTGCATCACGCTTGCCCAAATATTTTTGCATGAATTCAGACCTTAATGGCCCAGAGGAAATTTCAATCGGCACTGCCTTTTCACCATTGGGAAACTGTTTGATCCTGCCCATGAAGATTTGTTTGATGATGGTTTTATCGAGCACATTATCATTATCAGGATGAATAATAGCTACCACATCAGCATAACCAGCCATACTCAACACCAATAACATTGTGGCAAAAAGTTTTTTAGGTGTTAACATGATTTTTTTACTGACTATTAATATCATTGTCGTTCTCCTAAAAAACCAGGTCATAGGCAAAAGAAATAACCGTTGTATCACCTACAAAATCAAATTTGGATTTATCCTTCAATTTATCCAGCTGTATCTTGATATCTGACATTTCATCTATGTCATACCGTAAAGTGAATGACAAATCTGTATATCGTTCTGGCAGATAAACGCTTTCATCACCGCTTTTTTCCCAGTAGCTTGAATAGTTAATAAAAGGAGTCCATTCATCCAGCCGCCACCCTGCACCGAGGGTATAATTGGTGGCTTTGTAACTGAGGCCCTCCTCTTTCAACTCACGATCATTCAGGTTGTATTCAGAGAGTAAAAACCAGTTTCCGAAATCGGCGTTGAATGCCAAACCGGAAATCACTTGTTGTAACGGATTAGCGCCATACTTATCTAGCTCGGGATAAACTCCATCATTGTCGGTTAGGTAGTTGTCGGATTGCAGGTAGATAAACCGCGTGGTTAGCCAATCGTAATTGAACTCTACTGTCAAACCACCAATGTTTTCCCATTTTGAATTCTGTGTAACTGTGTCATAAATTTTTGCATATTCTGAATCTTTTACTTCTTCTTCGCCGCCAAACAGGGACACATTCATGGATGTTTCATCCCAAGCTGTTTGGTAATTCAGGTTTACACCATTAAAATTACTGACCTCCCAGCCATACAATGTTTGTGGTGGCCGTACAAACATGTATGCCCTGCCAATATCCTGGAATTCGGAATAGAAATAGATAGGTAAACGTTTGCGCCCGAAATTAGCCGACCAGTTGTCATTAAAACTGTAGGTTAAATATGCCCATTCGAGGGTAATATCCTGGTCGATAGCGCGCATGACGGCCTGGGTAGTGAAGGATAAATCAGGCGTAATGGCAGCTATACCTTGTAAACCGATACGAGATTCACGCAATAGTGTAAAGCCATCACCCTCTTCATAAACACCACCCTGGTTATAATCAGTAATAAAACAAGGGCACTCATAATCGAGATAGGCCGGAAAGTTTTTCTCGCTATCAATTACAGAACCACCAGCGACCGTTAAAAAGCCATTGACTGCAAAATCCATAGCCATACTGTTAGTTGAAATAAGAACCATAGTCATCGTTTTTATCCACTTCCGGATGATGTCATGATGCATGCAATGCTCCTTCTGACTGTTACCAATACCCATTTATTTATTAGGGTTTAAAAGTTCTTTTAAAAAATATAGTCAATAAATGAACAAAAGCCAGAAAACCATTAACTTTTTATTAATAATGTAATCTTCGGCAATTTTGCTGAATGCACCAAAGCTTGCAGTTTCAACGCATCAAGCTAAGCTAGGGCTTTCATATTAAATGACATATAAAGGGACACATCATGAAACTTGCCATTATTACAGGCGCCAGCTCGGGTATCGGGCTTGCCACTGCTGAATTATTCCTACAAAAAGACTTTACCGTCATTAATATTTCGCGCCGTAAAACGGACAATGACCAGATTATCGATATACCCTGCAATCTGGCACAGGAATCCAAAATTGGTGATGCGCTGGATATACTCGATACCTATCTTGAAAAAGCCTCGCAGGTTTGCCTGATACACAATGCCTGCCGCATCAGCAGTGACAGTGCCGATGATTGTGATATTGATAACCTGAAAATGAGCCTGGCGGTAAATATCCTGGCACCCAGCCTGATTAACCAGGGAGTTTTGCCGCAACTGCCGGAAAATTCGAGTGTTATTTATATTGGTTCTACCCTTTCGGAAAAAGCGGTGCCCAATGCCTATAGTTATATTGTTAGCAAACACGCCATGGTGGGCATGATGCGTTCCACTTGCCAGGATCTGGCTGGCAAGCAAATTCATACTGCCTGCATTTGCCCGGGCTTTACCGATACCGATATGCTACGCAGCCATATTCCTGATACTGACGTGCGTTTACAGGTAGGCGGCAACAATGGCATGAACCGCCTGATTGAACCTAACGAAATTGCTGAATTGATCTGGTTTGCGCATAACCATCCGGTGATTAATGGTTCTGTGCTACATGCCAACCTGGGGCAGCTTGAAAAATGAATACCTTTACCTACCATAGCCCAACGCGTATTTATTTTGGTGAAGGCCAGATAGCCGCTATCGACAAGGAATTGCCGGAAAATGCGAAGGTTTTGCTGGTATATGGTGGTGGTTCCATAAAGCAAAACGGGGTTTATGAACAGGTAATAAATGCCCTGGGTAATCGCACTGTTGTTGAATTTTCCGGCATACAGCCAAACCCGCAATATGACGCATTAATGCAAGCTGTAGCACTTATCCACAAACACAAGATTGAGGGCATTATTGCTGTTGGTGGCGGTTCGGTGATTGATGGCGCAAAATTTATTGCTGCCGCCGCGTGTTATAGCGGTGAAGATCCGTGGCATTTGTTAAGCCAGCGCAAACCGGTTGAAGCTGCCCTGCCTATCGGTTGTGTGTTGACGTTGCCTGCCACTGGCACTGAAACCAACGGTGGTTCGGTAGTGACGCGTGATAATAACAAACTGGTTTTTTCCAATCCCTTGCTGAAACCGTTGTTTGCGATACTCGACCCTTCAGTCACCTTAAGCCTTTCTGCCCGCCAGGTGAGTAACGGTATAGTTGATGCGTTTGCGCATACGATGGAACAGTACCTCACCTATCCGGTGAATGCCAAAGTGCAGGATCGTTTTGCCGAAGGTTTGTTATTAACCCTGATCGAGGAAGCTACCGCAGTTTTGCAAGATACACATAACCTGGAAACCCGCGCCAATATCATGTGGAGCGCGACTATGGCGCTCAATGGCCTGATTGGCGTAGGCGTGCCGCAAGACTGGAGCACACACATGATTGCCCATGAACTTACAGGCATGTTTGGTATCGATCATGCACGCACCCTGTCGATTATATTACCCGCCAATATGAAAGTTCGTAGCACTGAAAAACGTGAAAAACTACTGCAATATGCTGATCGTGTATGGGGCATTCATTCTGGCACTGAAGAGCAGGTCATTGCCGATGCCATCACCAAAACCGAAGCATTTTTCCGCAGCCTGCAAATGCCGGTTCGTATGAGTGATGTGGATATTCCTGCCAGCGCTATTCCCGCACTGTTAGACAAACTGAAGGAACATGGGATGGTAAGTTTAGGGGAAAAAGGCAACGTTGACCTGACTATCAGCGAGGCAATATTAAAAGCCGCACAATAACCAGTGTGGTTTCAGGATTTAACTGGCTCCTTGCCAATCTCGCTAAATAACCGCCAACCAGATTTGGAGCGCTTGGCGCTATACATGGCCTTGTCGGAAAACACACGCAATTCATTTTCATCACGGGTGTCGCCCGGAAATAACGCAATACCCATGCTGCCTGATACAGTCAGGCGCAAACCCTGGTCATTAATTTCAATCGGTGTGGCAATAGCCGACAATATTTTGTCGCAGACACTGGCAACATCATCACTGGAAGTCACGTTATTAAGGATAAAGGCAAATTCATCACCACCCAGCCGCGCTACCTTGTCACTTTTGCGCAGTGCCTCTTGCATACGCTGTGAAACCACTTGTAACACAATATCCCCGGCATCATGCCCTACTTCATCATTGATCGGTTTAAAACCATTCAAATCGAGCAAGCCAATAGCAACTGAACTTTTGGAGCGATCAGCCAAAGCCAGGGTTGATTGCAATGCCTCATCAAAATATTTACGGTTAGGCAAACCAGTTAGTGTGTCGTGCATCGCCATGTGCCGAAAACGCTCACGCTCTATATTCCTTTCCTGGGTCAACCTGCGATTCATCGCCTCATAAATCATGACCAGCAACACAATGGTAAAAAATGAATATGACCAGTTGAATACCCGCAATTGTTTTTGCGCTTCCGGCGGGGCGACATTCATGAAATCAAAACCCATATAATCCATGGCCACTAACAGGTAATTGATAGCGCCGACAATCACCGTCCAGATCATGCCGGTACGCTGCCCAACTATCATGAAGGCCAATACAACAGGCACGGTGATCAAGGGCAATACTTCGGTTTTAGCCGGACCACCAGTAATTAATATGCCGCCAAACAAGACTGCGGCGGTACTGGCAATAATGGAATTGGAGCAAAACTCATATTTTTTGCCCTGCTTGGTAAGGCGCAACAACCAAATCCAGTACACCATGACAGGCAAGGAGAAAATATAGTAATAAACCGCGGCTTCGCGCGAAAGGGCATCTATAGTGACGTAATAAGGCCCAAAGGCCACGATGCCTATCATAAAGCTGAGCGTACAACCCACGAGCAAACGCGCTTTATAACGCATATCGGCATCAGCCTTGTGCGCATCGCAAATAAAATAATCGATGGCATCACTTAATGCAGTTATCATTTTTTTAAACATAATTTTTATTATTATCAGTTGGAGAAAACAATATTACTTTGGATTTATACTAGCCTGAATAAGACAACTGTAAAGGTTACAGAGGGAATATATGTCAATTTGCCTAAATGTAGACTGTTAAAATCAACCCGTCTTTACATCAATTCTTCTGCTCTAGAGAGTTTTCATGATTCCATGGCTAGCTGATACAGAGGTGGATTTTCCGCCAGTTCATACAGCACTCGACGAACCCAATGGTTTATTGGCAGCCGGAGGGAATCTCTCCACCAGTACTTTATTAAAAGCTTATCAATCCGGTATTTTTCCCTGGTATAACGCGCCTGACCCTATTTTATGGTGGTCTCCCGATCCCCGAACTGTATTAATACCCGGGAATATCCATATTTCCGGCAGTATGAAAAAGGTGTTAAGGAAAAATCCTTTCACCATAACCTGTGACAAAGCCTTTAAAGAAGTTATGCGTGGATGTGCCGGAATACGCAATTACACAGATCAAACCTGGATATCACAGGAAATCATTGAAGCTTATTTTCAATTACATCAACAAGGCTTCGCACACTCGATTGAAGCCTGGCAGGATAGTGAATTAGTGGGCGGTGTCTATGGCGTTGCCATCGGTTGTATGTTTTATGGCGAATCAATGTTCAGTAAAAAACCAAATGCCTCTAAAACTGCTTTTATCAAACTGGCACAAATGCTTGAACATTGTGGTTTCGAATTGATTGATTGCCAGGTCCACAGCGAACATCTCGAAACTCTCGGTGCCTGCAAAATACCCCGCAATGAATTCCTGCAATTACTGAATAAATTGACGGTAATGCAGCCAAAAGCTTCACCATGGGATACGCTGAATCACCATGAATGAATCGATTAAAACGCCGCAACTAAAGCTCTATCGAACAGAGCCTCATGCCTGTAGTTATATAGATGGCCTGGAGGCAACAACATTGTTTGTTGATCCTAATGCCACGATTGACCAGAACGTCCATACTTTTTTATCGGAGCGCGGTTATCGTCGCAGCGGCGGCATTCTGTATAAACCTGATTGCACCAACTGCCAGGCCTGTATTTCCCTTCGCATTCCCGTGAAAGGCTATCCATTTAGTCGCAGCGAAAGACGCATCCTGAAATTGAATAGTGACCTGGATATTTTTGAAGTGGAAAACATCCATCACGATGAGTTCTACAATTTATATGTCCGCTATATCACCCTCCGCCATGCTGATGGCGACATGTTCCCGCCTAACCGTGAGCAGTATGAAAACTTTTTTAACAACCCCTTTGATACGACACACTTCATTGTTTTCAAAAAGGGTGACCTGATCAAAGCAGTTGCCATTGTTGATGAATTTAACAATGCGCTTTCTGCTGTATACACATTTTATGATCCTGATGATGAACAACGCAGCCTTGGCAGCATGGCTGTTCTTTGGCAAATACAAAACGCCCAACTCAGGAATCTCGACTATGTGTATTTGGGATATTGGGTCAAACCCTGTGCAAAAATGAATTACAAAACCCGCTTTCAACCTGCAGAAATTTATATCAACAAGCGCTGGATACCGCTTATCCCCGACAAACCATAGAAAACTTTGCTATTCGAAGCCATTTCAGGCAGAATTCGCGCTTAATTTTTAACCTATACCAATATTACAGCTCTTATTTGAGGATTTCTGCCCAATGGCAAAAGAAGACCAAATTGAAATGGAAGGCGAAGTAGTCGATACGCTTCCGAATACCACCTTTCGTGTAAAACTTGAAAATGGTCATGTAGTGACGGCCCATATCTCCGGGAAAATGCGTAAAAACTATATTCGTATCCTGACAGGTGACAAGGTTCGTGTTGAACTGACTCCGTATGATTTGACCAAGGGCCGCATTACCTACCGCGCCCGTTAACACTTCAAAAAATGCCATAAAAAAAGCCTCTGTCATAGAGGCTTTTTTATTTAGACTTCTCGCTTATTTTTAATTCCCGCTTGGCTATACGTTTAACTATACGCTTAACTATACTTCCAGCGCTTCCGAAACTTCGTGTATCTGGATCTCGCCATTTTCAAGGGTGATATCAATGACACCACCTTTTTCACCCGCATTGCCAAACAAGACATATTCAGCCAAAGGTTTTTTAATGAGTTCTTGTATGGTTCGCGCCATAGGTCTTGCACCCATATCCTTGTCGTAGCCTTTTTCAACCAGATAATCACGTACTTCATCGCTCACATGCAAGGTAATGCCTTTATCATCCAGTTGTGATTGCAATTCAAACAGGAACTTATCAACCACGGTATGAATAATTTCCGGTGTTAATTGTTTGAATTGCACAATGGCATCCAGGCGATTCCTGAACTCGGGCGTAAACATCCGGGTAATCGCCTCCATGCCGTCAGTAGTATTGTCCTGGTCTTTAAACCCGATGGAGCGTTTTGATAACGATTCTGCACCAGCATTCGTTGTCATAATCAAAATCACATGCCTGAAATCTGCCTTGCGACCATTATTATCAGTTAATGTACCGTGATCCATGACCTGTAATAATAAGTTAAATACTTCAGGATGAGCTTTTTCGATTTCATCTAACAACACAACACTGTGAGGATGTTTGGTCACCGCTTCCGTCAGCAAACCACCCTGGTCAAAACCGACATAACCAGGAGGCGCACCAATCAAACGTGAAACAGTATGACGCTCCATGTATTCCGACATATCGAAACGAATCAACTCAAGCCCCAGAATATTGGCCATTTGTTTACTGATTTCAGTTTTGCCGACACCTGTAGGGCCTGCAAACATGAATGAACCAATTGGCTTATTAGGTGTAGTTAATCCGGCCCTTGAAAGCTTGATTGCAGTTACCAACGTATCAATCGCTTCATTTTGCCCGAACACGACACGTTTAAGATTACCACTCAAATCTTTCAATGATTTTTTATCATCGGAAGTGACAGTTTTTTCCGGAATGCGCGCAATCTTGGCGACTATCATTTCGATATCATGCACACCAATGGTTTTTTTACGTTTGTGCAGTGGTTGTAATTGCTGATAGGCGCCCGCCTCGTCAATCACATCAATCGCCTTATCGGGTAAAAAACGATCATTAATATATTTAGCTGCCAACTCTGCAGCAACCTTCAAGGCTTTATCGGCATATTTTAACTGGTGATGCTCTTCAAAGCGGGTTTTCAAACCTTTCAGGATTTTATAGGTATCCTCCACACTCGGCTCTAACACATCCACTTTCTGGAATCGACGCGAAAGGGCTTTGTCTTTATCAAAAATGCCGCGATATTCTTCGTAGGTAGTGGATCCAATACAACGAATTTCACCACTGGAAAGTAATGGCTTCAGCAAGTTGGAAGCATCCATCACACCACCCGATGCAGCACCCGCACCAATAATAGTATGAATTTCATCAATAAATAAAATGGCATGCGGATTTTTCTTCAACGCATTCAAAAGACCTTTAAAGCGTTTTTCGAAATCACCACGATATTTGGTTCCCGCTAACAGGGCACCTAAATCCAGTGAATACACGACACTATCAAGCAATATATCAGGCACATCCTTTTCAACAATCTTTTTCGCCAGGCCTTCAGCGATGGCTGTTTTACCCACACCGGATTCACCCACAAGAATAGGGTTATTTTTCCTGCGTCTTATAAGAATTTGCGCGACTCGCTCAACTTCGTCAAGCCGGCCGATTAATGGATCTGTAACACCTTGCATAGCCTGGACATTTAAATTGATTGCATAGGTTTCCAGTGGGCTTTCCTGTGATTTTTCACCACTAGCGCCACTGTCTTCCATTTCCTGATTTCTTTCGACTTCTTCATCATTGGAGATTTTGGAAATGCCGTGGGAAATATAATTAACGACATCGAGTCTGGATATATTTTGTTGTTTCAATAAATAGATTGCCTGGCTTTCCTGTTCATGAAAAATAGCCACCAGCACATTGGCGCCTGTGACTTCTTTTTTACCGGAAGATTGCACATGAAAAACAGCTCTTTGCAATACACGTTGAAATCCAAGAGTAGGAATGGTCTCACGATCATCAAGACCTTCAGGCAAAATAGGTGTAGTTGTATCAAGGAATGTTGTTAGATCCTGTTTAAGTTTGGCAATGTTTGCGCCAATCCCGGCCAACACTTCTACAGCGGCATCATTATCCAGCAAGGCTAATAAAAGATGCTCGACTGTCATGTATTCATGACGCTTCATCCTTGCACCTTTAAATGCCTGATTAAGCGTAAATTCGAGATTTTTACTTAACATAATTAGCCTCTAGTTAGCCTCTACAGCTATTAACACTACTCTGCCGCCTCTATTTGGCAAAGCAGTGGATGTAAATTCAATTTTGAAAATTCATTCACCTGTGATGCTTTGGTTTCAGCTATATCGCGAGAAAAAACACCACAAACAGCTCGACCTTCTGTGTGAACAGCCAACATTATTTGTGTTGCCTTTTCTCTATTCATATAAAAAAACATCTCTAAAACTTCAACCACAAACTCCATCGGAGTGTAATCATCATCGAGCATGACTACTTGATACAACTGTGGCTGTTTGAGTTGCGGTTTTGCTTCTGCGATGGCTAACCCTACACCATCTTCAGATTCACTACCTTCACTCATGTTTAAGGTTAGTCTAAAATTTGCAAGCTTACCCATAATTAAACGCAATCTATTAATAATTTATGAACTGTGTACGCTTATTATACTACATTTGTTCATTCGCCTGTATTTTCAAGCCCTTAAACTTGACGAACATGCATTTGTCTTCAACACTTAATACGTCGCCTCTGCGATTTTAGCTAATATTAATACATGAAAGTTAGGTAATATAAAACGTTGGCAAGGAGTTATACC
>CAZTZY010000074.1:1828-14462 GCA_964617765.1 uncultured Spongiibacteraceae bacterium | reverse complement strand
CATTTTCATTTTCGCATCCTCCCATTCTCTTCATTTTTGGCTTTTCCATCTGCGCAAGCTTCACCCGTCGCTAATAATAGATCCCTCACCTATGGTTCGGGATGACATATTAAAAATAATATTTTTTACCCGGCGCCAAACCCGTCCACTTCATGCACGAATTATTTTATCGGTGGATAATCATCATCGGTAAAATGATTTTTCTCTTTTTTATTTCTCATCGGCTTTTTTATCATCACCGTTTCACCCAGGCGATTCAATCGGCGATAGACATTGTATAGCGGCGTATTAAGCACCTCTTCAAGGGGTTCAAGATATTGTGAATATTGCGCGAAGGGTTTATCGCAAGGCAATTTACCGGCATAAATGATGTAATTACCTTTAGGAACAATGCACACCAATATCTCGGGAAACAGTTCATTTAACCGAATCATGAACGACGAATTGTTGTTAGGCATTTCATGGAAGTTCATTACCAGCCAACCCCTGTCTGACAACACGCGATGGCATTGCTGCAAAAAATGCACCTGCTTTTGCAGAGGATGCATTTCGTAGGCTTCATACATATCGGCAAAAATAATATCGGTGGTGTTATACGCCTGCTCCTCCAGATAATGTTCTGCATCGGCAACATGGATAGTGACGTTTTCCCCCTGAGGTAAACCAAACATCAATTCGGCTACTTTAACCACCTGCTCCCTGATATCCACTGCATCAAAACACACATACGGATATATCTTATGCATCGCTCGTAATAAAGAACCTGCACCCAAACCAAGAATAATGGCTGATTCCGGCTCGATAAATGCCAGCACCAGTAACATCGCCTTGGTGTATTCATGTACCGGTGCAAAGGGTTCATCTAAATTCATGCGGCTTTGTTCATAGATGCTATCGAAGGTCATTACCCGATGATTGAAAAAATCGAATACGAGAATATTGCCAAATTCATCGGTGGCTTTGTGCACCAGCTTTCCATCAGTATAGAGGAAGTATTCTTCTTGATCGTTATTCTCAATATCCAAGGTTATTTCCCGTGATGTTGGCATTATCGATGGTTAACTCCGGGAGATTATTATCAACTAACGCATCCAGTGCATCGTGCAATGTGGCATAATAGCATGACACCCCTTCTATCGATTCTACATGCGCATGTGACAAAGTCTTGATAGGTTGCAATTGCAGATCAGTTATCCACACCTGCTGTTTATCGCGTTGGGCATTACTGATCAATTTGGTCAACGCTGAAAGCCCGCCCGCATCAATCATGGATACATCTTCCATGCAGAGGATGATGCCTTTTTTATGTTGTGATAATTGAGCAATCTCGCCAAATACCCTGTCCGCCGCTGCAAAAAACAAGGGACCTGCGATGGTAAATACCTGCCAGCCTTCCGGCAAAACGACTGGCACCAGATTTTTATGGCTGGATATGTCGCTGACTTTGGTCATTTCTGCAATGTCTTTCATAAACAACACGGCTGCCAATAATATACCGGCAGTAATGGCGATAACCATATCGAATAAAACGGTTAAAGAAAGACACGTTAGAAATACCAACAGATCACTACGGGGAGCCGTTTTCAACAAATGCACCGCCTTGTGGGCTTCGCTCATATTCCAGGCCACCATAATCAATAATGCCGCCATTGATGGCATGGGCAGAAAAGCCATCAAGGGTGCCAACACAACCAGACCTAACAGCACAACCAGGCTGTGTATCATCGCAGAAACCGGTGATTGAGCACCTGCCCGCAAATTGGCAGCGGACCTTGCAAGCGCAGCTGTTGCATTTATGCCACCAAAAAACGGGGTGATGATATTGCCAATGCCCTGCCCTAATAATTCACTGTTGGCGCTATGGCGTTTGCCTGACATGCCATCCAGCACCACGGCGCACAATAATGATTCAATGGCACATAGCATGGCTATGGCGAAGGTACCCGGCAATAAATCGCGAAAAAGTTGCCAGCTTAATGTTAACGGTTGGCCATTGGGGCCAGGTTGTAACCAGGGCCATTCAAACACAGGTAAAAATGGCGGTATTCCCTGCCCTGTAAATCCATCGGGCATCAGGTAACTAAACCGGGAACCTATGGTATCGACCATATATCCGTAATGGCTTAACAACAATGCCAAACAGGTACCTGCCAACACGGCGGGCAAATGCGGGGGTATTGGCAACTTGAATTTCGGCCAGATCATCATCACTGACAGTGTGACTGCAGCCACAACCAGACTGGGGCCATCATATGCGGGTATATGACTGCACAACACCAGTACTTTTTCGGCGAAGTGTTCGGGCATTTCTGTGACAGCCAAGCCAAAAAAATCTTTCACTTGCAAGGTAGCTATCACAATTGCTATACCGCCGGTAAAACCGAGAGTAACGGGTTCCGGTATATATTCTATGGCTCGCCCCAATCGCATTAGGGCCATCAGCACTAATAACATGCCCGACATCATGGTTGCCATGAGTAAACCGGCCAGGCCATATTTCATCGCAATAGGATAGATGATTACCACAAAGGCTGCTGTTGGGCCTGAAATGCTGTAACGCGAACCGCCGGTTAAGGCGATGATAAAACCCGCGATGATGGCAGTGTATAAACCGTATTGCGGGGCAACGCCACTGGCTATTGCCAGTGCCATTGCTAATGGAATGGCAATAATGCCTACCGTTAAACCGGCGAGAGCATCTTTGTAAAAACGCGGCAAGGTGTAACGCTCTGTTATGCAACTTTCACGCAGTGCATGACCTATTCGCAAAGAAAAAAGATAAGCGCGATGCGGCATAAAGATTCCTGAATTGGATGTATCGCAAGATTAGCACATTAAAGCCTTGAGGTGTTTTTACACGGGCGAACTTCTGCACAATATGCCCATTCCGGTGCAATTCAAACATTGGCATGAAGCCTGCATTAACGCTTATGACAGATGCCCGCTCAGGTTCAAGCTGTTTGAAATTGCCTGAGGTATTTGATGCCAGGGTAAAACATATCTCCACAACCGTAGGTAAAGGAGTAAGAACATGACTATCGCCTGGAACGAATATACCTCTACAGGATTTTATGACGAATTGATCGGCACTTCTGGCCAGGCACGCAAACCGGCGCAGAAACTGGTTTCATGCCTGAAGGCATTGAGCCACGATGATATTGCTGCACGCAAGATAGCCGCAGAGCTGACTATCAAAGAGATGGGCGTCAGTTTTACTGTGTATACCGAGGAAGGCAATATCGACCGTGCCTGGCCTTTCGATATTATTCCGCGCGTGATTGCCAAAAAACAATGGGATAAAACCGCTGCCGGTTTAAAACAGCGCTTACAGGCCTTGAATATGTTTATTGATGACCTCTATCACGAACAGCGCATTATCAAGGATGGCATCATTCCTGAATTCATTTTGAAACAATCGAAAAACTACCTGAAAGAATGTGAAGGCATATCGCCCGCTTTTGGGGTTTGGGCGCATATTTGCGGCACTGATTTGGTGCGCGACAAAGATGGCGAATTCTATGTACTGGAAGATAACCTGCGTGTGCCATCGGGTGTTTCGTACATGCTGGAAAACCGTTCTATCATGAAACGGGTATTGCCGGAGATTTTTGAAAAGGTGGATATTGCCCCGGTGGGCGATTATCCCGCGCAATTGTTTGATACCTTGAGTGCGCTGTCGCCACGGCAAGGGCAAAAACCGGTGATTGTGGTATTAACCCCCGGCATATTTAATTCTGCGTATTTTGAACATGCGTTTCTTGCACAACAAATGGGCGCTGAGTTGGTAGAAGGCAGCGACCTTGTGGTGCAGGATGATAATTGTGTGTACATGAAAACCATTTCCGGGCTGGAACGTGTGGATGTGATTTACCGCCGCATTGATGATGTGTTTCTGGACCCGGAAGTGTTCCGCAAGGATTCTGTTCTCGGTGTGCGGGGTTTAATGCGTGCCTGGCAATCGGGCAATGTTGCGCTCGCCAATGCACCCGGCGCAGGCGTTGCCGATGACAAGGTGGTGTATGCCTTTGTTCCGCAGGTGATCAAGTATTACCTCGATCAGGATCCATTGATTCCCAATGTGGAAACCTTTTTGTGTTATGACGATAAACAACGCGACTACGTTATCAAGAACATTGAAAAACTGGTGGTGAAACCGGCTAACGAATCCGGTGGTTATGGCATGCTGGTTGGCCCGCACGCTACCAAAAAGGAATGCGAGCATTTTATCGAGCTTATCAAGGCGAACCCGCGCAATTACATTGCCCAGCCGACTTTGGCATTATCAACTGCTCCTGCACTGATTGGCAAAAACTCACTCGAGCCCCGCCATCTCGATTTGCGCCCCTTCATATTGCAGGGCAAAGACAGTTATGTAACAACCGGTGGCCTTACACGCGTAGCGATGAAAAAAGGTTCGTTGGTGGTAAATTCCTCGCAAGGTGGCGGCAGTAAAGATACTTGGGTGGTGGATACCGGGGAGACCAGATAATGCTGTCAAAAGTTGCCGAACGTGTTTACTGGACTGCACGTTATCTCGAACGGATAGAAAGCACCGCGCGCCTGATCAGCATTTACGACATGCTGCTTTTTGATTTACCGCGCAGTGTGAAACTGGGCTGGTATAACCTTGTGACCATCAACCAGCTGGAAGATATTTTCAGCGCGCAATATACGGTACGTGATGAACGCAATGTAGTGAAATTCATGGTGGGCGATGAAAGTAATCCCTCGTCGATTGTTTCTTCGCTACGCAACATTCGTGAAAACGTACGCACTACCCGCGATGTAGTTCCTGAAGAAACCTGGGAACTCACTAACGAATTGAGTATTTATGTGCAGGATAACCTGCAACAGGGCATCAACCGCAGCAAGCGCCATGATTTTCTCGAGAATATCATCAAGGGTTGCCAGCAAATTCTCGGGCTTCTTTATGGCAATATGCCGCACGATGCCGCCTGGGATTTTTTGCGCCTGGGCCGTAACCTGGAACGCGCCGATATGACCACCCGTAACCTTGATGCCGGTATTGCCGCCATCCTGGAAATGCAGGATGACCAAAGTGTGATCAACAGCCGGCAGATTATCTGGGGCAATGTATTGCGTTCACTGAATGCCGACCAATCCTATCGGCGCAGTACACATATGGCGGTAAATGGCGCTGCCGTTGTGGAGTACCTGTTAGAGAACGAAGAATTTCCGCGCTCGATAGCCCATTGCATGAAGGCTGTGACGAATTCATGTTCTGTATTACCAGGCTCGGAATCGGTCGTAACACAATTGGCCGAGATCAATAAAAACCTGTTTACCATGACCGATTACACCTTGCTGGATGCAAGCTTCCGGGAGTACCTGAATACGGTGCAAATACAGTTGGGCAATGTTCATCAGTTGATTAGTACCGCCTGGTTTCCGGTGCAGGTGCAGATACAAACACAGCAGCAAAGTAGCGAAGCTTAAGGAGAGTTCCTTAAGATTAAGATGGTTATTAAAACCACTCACATTATTTACTGGATATTGTCATGACGATTCGCGTCGCTATACAACATAAAACCTATTACCAGTTTGACCGTCTGGTACAGCTGTCGCCACATGTGGTGCGTTTACGGCCCGCACCACACAGCCGCACACCCATCCATAGTTACAGCTTGAAAATCACGCCTGAAAAGCATTTTATCAACTGGCAACAGGATGCCTTTGGCAATTATCTGGCGCGGCTGGTATTCCCCGAAAAAACGGAAATATTTTCGGTAGAAGTGGAAGTGATTGCCGATATGACGGTCATTAATCCCTTTGATTTTTTTACCGAAGAATATGCTCAGAATTATCCGTTTTATTATGAAAAGAAATTGAAAAAGGAATTAACTCCGTATCTGGAAAAACAGAAACAGGGAAAGCTGTTTAATGCGCTGCTGCGCTCCATTCCGAAAGACAAACTTCCCATGAATGATTTTCTGGTTAATATCAACCAGAAGATCCAGCAAAAAATTGGCTATTGCGTGCGCCTGGAGCCGGGCGTACAAACTCCTGAAGAAACCCTGACACTTGCGATGGGTTCATGCCGCGATTCAAGCTGGCTGTTAGTGCAGTTGTTGCGCCATCTTGGTTTGGCCGCGCGTTTTGCTTCGGGTTATCTGGTGCAATTAACCGCTGATGAAAAATCGCTGGATGGCCCTTCCGGCCCGGAAAAAGACTTTACCGATTTGCACGCCTGGTGTGAAGTGTATTTGCCCGGCGCCGGCTGGGTGGGGCTTGATCCAACATCCGGCTTGTTTGCCAGCGAAGGCCACATTCCACTCGCCTGCACGCCAGACCCTACTTCCGCAGCACCTATCGAAGGTTTTACCGATAAATGCGAAGTGGAGTTCGATTTTTTTAATGACGTCACCCGTGTTCATGAAGACCCTCGTGTGACCAAACCCTATAGCGATGACCAGTGGGCGGATGTGATCGCCTTGGGTGATGCGGTAGATGAATACCTTACTGTGCAGGATGTGCGACTTACCATGGGCGGCGAACCCACGTTTGTTTCCATCGACGATATGGAATCGGAACAATGGAATACCGAAGCGCTGGGTGCCGACAAGTTGCGCTTGTCGAAAACCCTGTTGCTGCGTTTGCGCGATCATTTTGCACCCAAGGGCTTATTGCATTATGGCCAGGGCAAATGGTATCCCGGTGAAGAAGTGCCACGCTGGGCGCTGGGTTTATTCTGGAGAAAAGATGACAAACCGCTATGGCGCAATCCCTCTTTACTGGCCCGCATTGATAAAAATTATGGCCACACCATTGTTACTGCCAAAGATTTTGCACAACAACTGACACACAAACTTAATCTTGAGGCAATCTTCGCGCAACCGGCTTATGAAGACGCCCTGCACTATTTATTGCAGGAACAAAAAATCCCGAAAAATATCGACATTCTCGCCAGCAAGGTGAACGATGATCTGGGTCGCAGGCGACTCGCGCGCTTGCTGGAAAAAGGTTTCCATGATCCTGCCGGCTTTGTACTGCCGCTCGAGTGGGATGGTTTTACGCAATCGTGGCAAAGCAGTATGTGGGAATTTCGCCGGGAACGCCTGATCCTGTTCCCCGGCGATTCTCCGGTAGGCTTGCGCTTACCGCTGGATGATTTGCCATGGTATAAGGAACAGGAAATGATCATTGAACGTGATCCATTTGAGGAGCGCGGGCATTTGTCCCACCGCGAAGCTTTTGCCATGCGCGAACATATGGCTCCTCCCTTGACTAGGGTGCAAGAAAAGCCACAGGGGAAAGTATTTTCCAGTGACGATTCCACCGGAAAAATTCCAGAACCACAAATTCAGCCACAACATCAGCCACAACAGCAACAGCCGCAAAAAAACAGCGCTGTAGACAGCATTAAAAAAACGGTCGTTAAACCGGTTATACGCACTGCCCTGTGTATTGAACCGCGTGATGGCAAGATACATGTTTTTATGCCACCTGTACTCACACTGGAAAGTTATCTCGAGCTGCTTGCAGCCATTGAAGAAACTGCCAGCGAACTTTCAACGCCTGTTATTATTGAAGGCTATGAACCACCCAAAGATCCACGCATGCAAAAACTGTTAGTAACGCCCGACCCTGGTGTCATTGAAGTCAATGTGCATCCGGTGGGCAACTGGCGCGAACTGGTGGCCAACACCACAGAACTCTATGCTGCCGCGAGGGAATCGCGTCTTGGCACCGAAAAATTCATGCTCGATGGCCGCCATACCGGCACCGGTGGCGGTAACCATATTACCTTAGGCGGCAATACACCTGCCGACAGCCCTATCCTGCGCCGCCCCGATTTGCTGCGCAGCCTGGTGACATTCTGGCAACATCACCCCAGCCTTTCGTATATTTTTTCCGGTGCGTTTGTCGGGCCTACCAGCCAGGCACCGCGTGCCGATGAAGGTCGTGATGAAATGCTCTATGAAATGGAAATCGCCTTCCAGCAAATGCCCGATGGTCTCGCCGACCAGCCATGGCTGATTGACCGCCTGATGCGCAACCTGCTCATCGACATTACCGGCAACACCCACCGTGCTGAATTTTGTATCGACAAACTCTATGCACCGGGCAGCGCCAGCGGGCGTTTGGGATTGCTCGAATTCCGCGGTTTTGAAATGCCGCCACACAGCCGTATGGCACTTGTACAAGCCTTGCTCATTCGTACCCTCGTAGCGCGCTTCTGGCAAGAACCCTACAAGAAACCGTTAGTGCGCTGGGGCACCCTGCTGCATGACAAATTCATGTTGCCACATTATTTATGGCGCGATATGGCCGATGTGGTCGCCGACTTGCAAGAAAACGGTTTCCCCTTCAAGCTGGAATGGCTGTTGCCGTTTGAGGAATTCCGCTTTCCGCATTATGGCCGCGTGAAGATTGATGATATCGAGATTGAATTGCGCTGGGCCATTGAACCCTGGCATGTTCTGGGCGAAGAGATTGGCAGTTTTGGCACCGCGCGTTATGTCGATTCTTCGGTGGAACGCTTGCAGGTGAAAGTGAGTGGCCTCAGCGAAGGTCGTTATGTGCTGGCCTGCAACGGCCGTCGTGTGCCTTTGCGCAATACCGGCAAACAAGGTGAGTTTACCGCCGGTGTACGTTACCGCGCGTGGGCGCCGCCTTCGGCCCTGCATCCTACCATCGGCACACATACACCGTTAGTTTTTGACCTGATCGACACGTGGAATGGCCGTTCTATCGGTGGATGTACTTATCATGTGTCACATCCCGGTGGACGCAGTTACGATACCTTCCCGGTCAATGCCTTCGAGGCGGAATCGCGGCGAGTGAATCGTTACGATACCATCAGTTACACGCAAGGGCCTTTTACCGCCAGGCCTGATGTTGATGCCGTGCGCGAGTTTTTCCCGAATCTGTCAGAAGAGTTTGCCGGGCCAAGGCCGATGGCTCCACCACCGGAAGAAGCGCCGAATGAATATCCACATACGCTGGATTTGCGCCGGCAACCCAACTGGATTGGCTAACTCGACTTTTAACCCACTATAATGTGAAAATTGTCGAAAAATAAAACAGGAAATAACGTGGCTTCAAGTTCCCAGACACAATCCCAAAACATGGCAGCCAAACTGGGCTATAAACCCCTGCCTGGCGTGCTTGATGAAGTCTATAACAGTGATGGCCAGATCCGTGACCATTGGGCCTACTTGCTTAATAGTCTCGAAACCCTCGGCCCGGAAGCACTGCAAGACAGGCAGGCCAAGGCCCTGCGCATTCTGCGTGATGATGGTGCCACCTATAATATTTACAGTGAAACTCCCTACATTAATGCACAGGCACCCAGCCGTACCTGGGGCCTGGATCTGGTTCCGGCACTTATCAGCAGCGAGGAATGGGGCAAGATAGAAGCGGGCCTGCTGGAACGTGCCGAATTATTTAACCTGCTGTTGCGCGATATCTATGGCAAACGCGAACTGCTGCGCCATGGCGTTATCCCGCCTGAAAGCCTGTTTTGCCATCCCGGATTCTTGCGTGCCTGCCAGGGAATTGCCCTGCCCGGCGAACATGAACTGATCATACATGCCGTTGACCTGATGCGAAGCGGCGATGGTGATATCTGTGTCTTGACCGACCGAACACAATCACCGAGCGGCGCAGGTTATGCGCTGGAAAACCGCACGGTAATGTCACGGGTATTGCCCAGCCTGTTCCGCGATAGCCATGTACACAGGCTGGCAACGTTCTTCCAGCGCTTGCGAAGCAAACTGGTGTCGCTGGCCCCCAACCGCGAACAGCCGCGCATCGTGGTGCTTACTCCTGGCGCGCATAATGAAACTTTTTTTGAACATGCCTATCTCGCCAAATATATGGGCCTGCATCTGGTACAAAGCGGCGATCTGGTGGTACGCAATGGTTATGTGTGGATGAAATCCCTGGATGGTCTGCACCGGGTCGATGTGATCTTGCGCCGCGTCGATGACTGGTTCTGTGACCCTGTAGAACTGCGCAGCGATTCGCAACTGGGCGTACCCAACCTGCTGGAAGTGGTACGCGCCGGACATGTTGCCATGGCCAACCCGTTAGGTTCCGGCATTCTCGAGAACCCGATTTTCCTCAAGTATCTGCCGGATATTTCCAAAACCCTGCTGGGACGTGAACTGCGCCTGAATTCAACCCCTACCTGGTGGTGTGGCGATAAACAGGATTTGGCTTATGTGCTCGACAACCTCGATACACTGGTAGTGAAGCCGGTTAACCGCAGCAATACCAGCCGCAGTATTCTGGGCGCCAACCTCACCGTCGCACAAAAACAGGAACTCGCTCTTCGCATCAAGGCCAACCCGATCCAGTTCATTGCGCAACCGGTAATGACTGCAGGCCACATGCCTACGTTTGATGGCAACAAGCTGGTACCGCGCCCTGCCTTGCTGCGTAGTTTTGCCGTGGCCAGTGGCACTTCCTACACCGTGATGCCCGGCGGTTTAACCCGGGTGGGCAAACAGGAAGCCTCATTCATGATTTCCAGCCAGGCTGGCTCACTCAGCAAGGATACCTGGGTTATCGCCTCTGAACCGGAACGTGTTGTAGCCCGGCCACAATCCGAAGACAGCAGTATCCAGATGCGCGAGGCTGATCTCGTTAGCATGCCCAGCCGCGTGCTAGAAAATCTGTTCTGGATGGGCCGTTACGCTGAACGTGCCGAAGCGTCGCTGCGTATATTGCGTACGGTATTCATGTTGCTGAACAGTGAGGAATCCATTTCCGCTGCCTGCAAGCGCACACTCCTGGAAGCGGTAACTGAAGTGACTTCCACTCACCCGGGTTTTATCAATGCTACTGAAGAGCTGGTGGCTGCACCGGAAGAAGAACTGCTGCAAATCGTCAAGGATTCCAGCCGCTCGGGCAGCGTGTGTGCCAACCTCAACTATATGCTCAATTGTGCCGATGAATCGAAAGAGCTGTTATCTTCCGACATGCTGCGCGTTTTGAACGATATTCGCGATGCACTGCCGGTATTGGATCAGGCTCTTGCCGGCGGCCTGGCTTCAGCCCCGGAGAAAGCGTTAGACCCACTGGTTACCGCCTTGCTCGCGCTTACCGGGCTAACACAGGAAAGCATGGTACGCAGCACAGGCTGGCGCTTCATGGAAATTGGCCGCCGACTGGAACGTGGCCTGCAAACTATTGCAATAATTCGCAACCTCGCTGTGCAAAAAAATGCCGAACCGGATGAAAACACATTACTGCAGGCATTGCTGCAATCTCTGGAAGTATTGATCAGCTACCGCCGTCGTTATGGCACACGCATGACCATTGCCTCCAGCCTAGACCTTGTAATGATGGATGCCAGCAATCCGCGCTCGCTGGCCTTCCAGCTTGAACAACTGGGCCTGCATATACGCAGCCTGCCCAAGGCCACACAGCAACACCACGAACTGGCCCCGGAAGAACGTGCTGCACTGGAAGCCGAAACCCTGCTGAAACTGCGCCAGCTTTCGGAACTCAGCATGCCTGAAGATGGCAAACGCCAGCAACTCGACAGTAGCCTGTTGCGGCTGAAACACCTGATGGCATCGATAAGCACTTTCGTTAGTGCCAAGTACTTTGACCACAAACAGCCGTCGCAGCAACTGGTCAGCAGCGTTGGGGAAAACATGCCGTGAAATACCGTATCCGCCACATTACCGAATACCTTTATGCCGATACGGTTTCACATTGTTATAACCTCGCGCATTTAACACCACGCAACAGCTTGCGGCAAAAATGTGTATGGAACGATATTCGTATTGATCCTCCGACCTCCATTCGCGCCAAACACGAGGATTATTTTGGCAATATTGCCTACCATTTCGAGATTCAGCAGCCGCACAAGAAACTGGTGATTACCTCCACCAGCGAAGTGGAAACCGGCCCGCAAAATTCTGCACCACACCTTGATATTGGCATTACCTGCGCCGACGCCCTGCAGTTACTTGAAACAGACAGAACACCGGATTTATTACTGGCCAGGGAATTTCTCTATGATTCGCCAATGATCAAGCCCAGCCAGGCCTTGCGTGAATATGCAGAACCTTCTTTCCATAATGAACGTTCGCTGCTTTCTGCTGTAATGGAACTCACGCAGCGCATCTATAGCGATTTCACTTATTGCCAGGAATCCACCACCGTAGCTACACCACTGCACGAAGTACTGGAAAACCGTCGTGGGGTTTGCCAGGATTTTGCCCACCTGCAAATCGCCTGCCTGCGGGCGATGGGATTTCCAGCCAAATATGTTTCCGGCTATATCGAAACCCTGCCTGCCCCCGGCAAAGTCAAACTGGTAGGCAGCGATGCCAGCCATGCGTGGATTTCCGTCTATTCACCCACTGAAGGCTGGGTAGAGTTTGACCCCACCAATAACTGTGTGGCTGCCGAACAACATATCATCACCGCCTGGGGTCGTGATTATTTTGATGTCACACCGTTACGCGGGATTATTTTTGGTGGCGGTGAAAAACCGGTGCTTAATATTTCTGTGGATGTGGCACGTATCACTTAAGTGAAACAACCAATCACTATTAAAGTAGATCAGGGTTCAGCCTGAAATTAACGCATAGGCTAGCGAGTATGGAATCCGTTACTTCGAATAATCTATTGTAGGAGCGGACCAGGCCGCGAA
>CAZTZY010000074.1:0-1728 GCA_964617765.1 uncultured Spongiibacteraceae bacterium | reverse complement strand
TTCGAATAATCTATTGTAGGAGCGGACCAGGCCGCGAATATTCATTACTCAGCTATATTGGCAGCGGTTCCAAACTGGCCCTTACTGCCAAACCAATGGGCAATTACAACTTGCGCAATTCCGTTTTCAATATTTTACCTGCTGCATTCAATGGCATGGCCTCCAGGAATTGTACCGCTTTTGGCACTTTGTAATTGGCCAGGTTGGCCTTGCACCAGGTAATCACTTCCTGCTCGGTTAACGGGCTATCTTTGGCTTTTACTATGAACGCCTTGCCGAGCTCACCCATACGCTCATCAGGAATGCCAATCACCGCTGCTTGCACCACACCTTTAATGGTAGTCATTGCACCTTCAATTTCTGCAGGGTACACATTAAAACCGCCACTGATATACATATCCTTGATACGGTCGGTAATGCGCAAATAGCCGTTTTTATCCATCACGCCGATATCGCCGGTTTTCAGCCAGTCATCGTGCATGGTTTCTTTGGTAGCTTCGGCGTTATCAAAATAACCTTTCATCACATTGTAACCACGCACCCAGATCTCGCCCGCTTCGCCATGCGGCACTTCATTGCCGTTAGCATCCACGCATTTCACGTCCACACCATCCATCGCCCGGCCTGATGTAGTGGCAATAATTTCGGCATCATCTTCCGGGCGGCAAATAGACACAAAACCACAGGTTTCGGTTAAGCCATACGCTGTTACCACGGTTTCAAAATTCAGTTCATTGCGCATTCTTTTTACCAGCTCAACCGGTACCGCGGCAGCGCCAGTCACTGCCAGACGCAGGCTGCTTAAATCGTATTTATCTCGGTTGGCATGAGCGAGAATCGATTGGTAAATCGTTGGTGGTCCAGGCAACATCGACACTTTATCTGCGGCTATTTGTGCCAGCACACTATCAAGATCAAAGGTCAATACTGGCAAAATTTTTGCACCTGTCACCAGAGCAGCCAACCAGCCGGCTTTATAGCCAAAGGAATGAAAAAACGGGTTGATGATGAGATAGTTATCGGTATCACGCAAACCTACCGTAGATGCCCAGGTACTCACCACACCAATGTTCTGGCCGTGTGCACACATCACACCTTTCGGCTTTCCGGTTGTGCCCGAAGTGAACAACATATCCATGATGTCATCCGATTTAATGCTGTTGGCAATTTTCTCTAGCATGGCAAGGTCTACGCCCTCGCCTTTGGCCAAAAATTCTGACCACGACAAGGTATTGGCAGCGCTGTCGCGTAAAACAACGGTATGATCAACCGTCGGCAAGTGTTCATCTTTCAGCAAATCGAGATAACGAATAGAGGATGTAGCACTGGATTTGAACTCAGGCAGGGTCAACAGGATTTTCGAACCGCTACGATTGATAATGTCTGCCGCTTCCGAACCCTTCATGCGTGTATTTAATGGTACAAGAATAGCTCCCAGGCTTTGCAAACCGAGGCTGGCAACAATCCACTCACTGACATTCGGAGCCCAGATGGCAATACGGTCGCCCTTGAGAACACCCAACGCATAAAACGCCTTCGCGGCCTGCCAGCGTAAATCGTTCAGTTGTTTGTAGGTAATAAGGGTACTTTGCTCCTTGATGGCAATTTTATCGCCATAAGCATCAACAGCACGCTGCACAATTTGCGGAAGAGTTTGGTTAAAAGCAACTTTGGACATTTTTTCACCAGAATGATGGGCTTGAATACAGCTGGCTATAGTAAAAATTT
>CAZTZY010000073.1:0-14487 GCA_964617765.1 uncultured Spongiibacteraceae bacterium | reverse complement strand
CACCATGCCTTTTTTGGCTAACATTTCCAGCATGGTTTTTGCGGTACCCGGGCTTACACCACCATCTCCGGCAAAAGCCAACTCCAGATGTGTTGCT
Organism: uncultured Spongiibacteraceae bacterium; assembly: GCA_964617765.1. GTDB lineage: Bacteria > Pseudomonadota > Gammaproteobacteria > Pseudomonadales > DT-91 > CAZTZY01. Next base: position 14,390 of record CAZTZY010000073.1, on the reverse strand, counting down.
GTTGGTAATTTCTGTTTCAGTGCAAAGGCCAGGAAATCGGTAGGCACCACATCAAAACCAACACCGCTCACCACGACACAACCAGCCTTTCTAGCTTGTTCGTGAGTTTGATAGCTGGCCTGCAACACATCAATTTCACCGGTAATATCGAGATAATGACATGGTTTTTCGAGACAAGCTGTGCGCATTGGCGAAGCTGTTTGTGAAAATGGACCGGCGCAATTCAGCACTACTCCTATATCATCGAGATGGTGTTTTATCTTGCGTGGATCTTCAAGCGGAAAAACACGATAACTTAATGCATATTGATCGGCAATCTTGAGTAATTTCTCTTCGTCCCTTCCCGCAATGACAGGCCTGTGGCCGCGCCTGACGGCTTCTGCGACAATTAATTCACCGGTATAGCCATACGCGCCATAAATCATCCAGGTTTTAATGGTAGTCATGTCTGTCATGATTATACCCGCAGTAATGCCTGCCAACGGATGAGCAGTGTTTCAATCAACATTAATGTATTCGGATTGGTCACGCCCTGCACTTCATTTATCGCCTGTTGAACTTCTTCAAGCAGCTTATAACCCCGTTTCTGGAACTGTGGTTTTTGCGCTAGACCCGATAATGATTGCAAACCTGACCGGGATAAATCGCCTATATTGAAACCCTGCTGTATCAGCAACCAGAGAATTTTTTGCTGGATAAACAGCCACTGCAAAATATTGTCTTCCTTATCAATTTTTTCTGCCTGCTTCACCAGCGATTCCCCGGCGGCTTGTAATCCCGCCAATTGTTTGATGGTGTTGTTATAGATATCTATCATTTCTTTATCGGCATATTCCAGGGCCAATAATGGATTGTTATTGGCTAACATCATCAATGCATTGCGCTGTTCTGCATTTTGAATAAATGTCGCCAGCCATTTATCGGCCTGCTGCAGCTGCGGCTTGTAGATAATAATATTCTGGCAACGCGAACGTATCGTGGGCAACAAGCGATTCGGCGCATGGCTTACAAGGATAATCAGGCTATCACCCGCTGGCTCTTCAAGGCATTTCAGCAATGAATTGGCGGCGTTGATATTCATTTGCTCGGCAGGCTCAATAACGACAATTTTCATGCCGCCCTGCTGCGAAGTTTTTGATATAAAATCAACAGCGGAACGAATCTGGTCTACCTTGATTTGTTTACTTTTTTCTTCAAGCCCGACATTGACAAAATCAGGATGTGTGCCTGCCAAAAACAATTGGCAGTTTTTACATTCGCCGCATGCAAATTCATCATTCCCGGTACATAGCAATTTTTGCCCCAGCGCATTAACAAAATGACGTTTACCCGTCACTGGCTCGCCCTGAATCAACAATGCATGGGGCAATCGCTTGGCTCGAAACTGCCTAAGCAATAATTCCCAAATATCGAGCTGCCATGGATAAGGCAAATTCGCTGTCATTATTCCTGCCACCTGTGTATGAGCTTATGTAGCACTTGTTTGATATCTTCCTGTACTTTCTCAAGACTCTGCGATGCGTCTATTACCGCGTATTTTTCAGGATGTTGTTGGGCGCGCTGCAAATAGGCCTGGCGAACACGTTGATGAAAACTGATTTGTTCAGATTCCATACGATCAAGTTCAGCCCTCGCTTGCGCCCTGGCACGGCCCAACTCGGGATCAGCATCTAACACAATAACACAATCAGGCCTTAGATCGCCTTGCACCAGTTGCTCCAGCTGTTCGATAAGCGCTTTACTTAATTGCCGCCCGCCACCTTGATATGCGTAAGTGGCATCTGTGAAACGATCACATACCAGCCATTTCCCTGAATCCAGAATCGGGACTATTTTCTGGGCAAGATGCTGGGCTCGTGCGGCAAATACCAATAACAATTCAGTGATATCGGAAACGGGCTCCTGATGTTTGGTTAAGATTAATTCCCGAATTTTTTCAGCTAGCTCTGTGCCGCCGGGCTCCCTGCTCGTTTCAAAAGGTATGGTGCTCTGTTGCAAAAACTGCTGGATAAACTGCAAGTTTGTGCTTTTACCTACTCCCTCACCACCTTCGAGAACGATAAAAAAACCTTTCTTGTTATTTTTCATTGCAATTTTTACTTTCACATTCAGATACAGTAGAACGGTAATTTTCCTTGCGCATCAGCTGATATTCCCGGACGGCATTTTCATGTTCAGCCAAGGTTTTTGAAAAAGAATGTCGTCCATTGCCTTTTGCCACAAAAAAGATCATTCCATTTAACAGTGGATGCACTGCAGCTTCCAATGCAGCACGTGATACCAATGAAATCGGCGTCGGTGGCAAGCCATCCATTGTATAAGTGTTATAGGCGGTGGGAGTGACCAGATCCTTGCGGGTGATATTCCCATGATAATCTTCTCCCATTCCATAAATGACGGTGGGATCGGTTTGCAGGCGCATGCCTCTGAGCAAACGCTCGATAAAAACACCGGAAATCTGTGGGCGTTCATCATTAACACCGGATTCTTTTTCAATAATAGATGCCATAATTAATGCCTCATAGGCATTTTTGTAAGGTAAATTTTCTGCGCGCTTTTCCCATGCTGCATTCAGCTCAACCATCAGCCGCCCATAGGCTTTTTTCAGAATATCCCGATCTTTGGTGCCTTTTGTGTATTGATAAGTATCCGGGTAAAACAAGCCTTCGCTGCTCGAATACAGCCCTTCAGCATTGATCGATTTCAGTATGATTTCCTGATCTTTGGGGTCTAACGTAGCAACAATACCTGGTGACTTCTGTAGTTCTTTAATCGCCTGAGCGACTGTCCAGCCTTCGATAAAAGTTAATGTATATTTAATAGCATTGCCCTTTACCATATCATCAAGAATCGACAATGATGTCTTTCCCGAAACCACCTTATATTCACCAGCCTTGATTTTTTCTGCCATGCCAAAAAAACGACCATACCAAATCCATAATCTTGGATAAGTAAGCACTTGTTTATCTGTCAATTTATTTGCTACGTCATAAATGGAATCACCGTATAAAACATCAACGACCCAATCTCCTTCTACGACAACTGGCCTATTAAGCTCCTCCAATATCAATTTGGCAGACAATAATGACAAAAAGACTAAAGTAGCGGCCATTAAAAGAATTTTTTGCTTCATAACATCCACCGACTATCAGTTAATGTTTGCTGCAAGAGTCTTGTCACCGGCCCGATCTCGAATGTAATTTGATCTACAGCAACAACAGGAATAATACCCATTAACGCATTAGTGATGAAAACCTCAGAAAATTCATCCATTCTATTTATTTCAGCTTCATAACATTCTATATGATTAATTTTACATAACTCTTCAATCACTAATTTACGCATTATGCCTTCCACTCCTGCATTATCCAACCGAGGAGTTATTACATTCCCATCAGGAGTTATTGCAAAAACGTTAGACATCGTACCTTCTATATATCGGCCGGCCTGATCCAGCATGAGTCCCTCATATGAATCCCTGTCAGAACACTCTTGCTTTGCCATTACTTGATCCAGTCGGTTCAAATGTTTGATACCTGCCAATCTGGGTTGCTCGGAAAGCCTCCACACGCAAGTGCAGGTTTTTATACCCTGTTGCTGCAGTAAACGGCTAAAACCTGCATCATAAATATGCATTTGCATAATTCGCGTTGGTATACCACGAGGATTCGGCGTATAACCGGAATTTGATTCACCGCGGGTGACGATATACTTTAATCGCCAGATAGACTCTTTTTGATTTTGAATAGCCGCTAACGCCAATTGAATATCCGCCTTAATATCCTCATGACTGACGTTAATTCCCAAACGTCTGGCACCCAAAAATAATCGCTCCAGGTGATAGTCCAAAAGAGGAATTTTCGCACCACTGACACGCATGGTTTCAAAAAGACCATCACCGAAGGATAAGCCCCGATCAAAAACCGAAATAGTGTGGTGGAATTGTGAATTAACCCATGTATACATTGAAATGCTCATGGGTTAATTCTATAGGATATGACTATTAACTCAACCGACTAAAAAGAATACTTCCATTAGTGCCGCCAAAACCGAATGAATTCGAAAGCGCATGTTGAATTTTCATAGGCTGAGCGATGTTAGGCACATAATTTAAGGTGCAACCTTCATCCGGATTATCCAGATTAATGGTAGGTGGTGCCACCTGATCACGAATCGATAAAACTGAAAAAATCGCTTCCAATGCGCCCGCCGCTCCAAGGGCGTGACCAGTCATGGATTTGGTAGAGCTCACTGCAACCTTATTGGCATCGCTACCCAACAAGGCTTGCATTGCAAGGGTTTCAGCAAGATCACCAGCTTTGGTTGATGTACCATGGGCATTGATATATTGAATCTCACCCGGATTTAAACCAGCGTCCTTGAGGGTATTGCGCATCGCCTGCAATGCACCAGTACCATTTTCAGGAGGCGTTGTAATGTGGTAAGCATCACCACTCATTCCAAATCCAGTCACTTCAGCATAAATTTTAGCGCCGCGCTTTTTAGCGGCTTCATATTCTTCAAGTACCAGCACACCCGCCCCATCACCGAGAACAAAACCATCACGGTCACGATCCCAGGGACGACTGGCTTCTTGTGGATTTTCATTACGAGTGGAAAGTGCCCGTGCTGCGCAAAAGCCACCTAATCCAACGGGTGTTGAAGCTTTTTCAGCACCACCAGCCAACATAACATCGGCATCACCATACTGGATCATACGGGTTGCCACGCCAATGGAATGTGTAGCTGTAGCGCAGGCTGTTGTTATCGCTATGTTTGGCCCTTTCATGCCATACATAATCGATAAATTACCTGAAATCATATTGATGATGGAGCCAGGAACAAAAAAGGGCGAAATACGGCGAGGACCTTTTTCAACCACAGTTAATTTACAATCTTCTATAGACTGTAAACCACCAATACCAGAACCAATGGCTACTCCGACTCGTTCGGCATTCTCTTCTGTAATTTCCAGACCGGAATCCCGCATAGCTTCAATACCCGCAGCGATGCCATATTGAATAAACAAATCCATTCTATTGGCATCTTTAACAGGAAAATACTGGGAAACATCAAAATCCTTAACGAGACCGGCAAACCGGGTGCTATAGGCCGATGTATCAAAAAAATCTATTAGACCAATGCCGCTATTGCCATTCAAGATAGCCTGCCAGGCAGACTCAACGGTATTACCCACTGGGCATAACATACCCATTCCAGTAACAACAACACGTCTTCTAGACACAGAACCTCCAAATCAATTTCAAAAAAAAAGCCGCTCTATTGTTATAGAAACGGCTTTTTAGATTCAAACTAAAAAATATTAGTTTAAATGCTCATTGATGTAGTTTATAGCCAATTGAACAGTGGTAATTTTCTCAGCTTCTTCATCAGGAATTTCAGTTTCAAATTCTTCTTCCAAAGCCATGACTAATTCAACTGTATCCAAAGAATCGGCACCGAGATCTTCAACGAAAGAAGCATCTGCTTTTACATCTTCTTCTTTAACACCAAGCTGTTCAGCAACGATTTTTTTTACGCGCTCTTCAATGCTACTCATAGTACCCATCAACTCCTATCTAAAATTTTTTAACTGGACGGATTATTATTTATTACTACGTATAAACCAGTGCAAGCATTGTACAACCATTTACTCCGCTGTCACAACTTTTCATCACTTTTATCTATAAAAAACCTGAATATTCACAAAAAAGCTATAAAAAATGGCATGTTTATACCATATACATACCACCATTAACGTGCAAAGTACTTCCCGATATATAGGCAGCATCATTACTAGCCAAAAAAGCAACGGCAGCCGCAACTTCCTCAGCATCACCAAGTCGACCTAAAGGTATTTTCGCTAACAACATAGCCTTATGCTCTTCAGATAACTCTTTAGTCATATCTGTATCTATAAATCCGGGTGCAACGCTATTTACAGTAATTGCACGCGAACCTAACTCTGCAGCTAAGGCTCTTGAAAACCCCTCAGCACCCGCTTTGGTGGCAGCGTAATTAGCTTGCCCAGGATTTCCCATAGAGCCTACAACCGAGCTGATATTGATAATTCTTCCCCAGCGCGCCTTAGTCATACCTTTTATACACGCCTTGGTAACATTGAATAAAGCATTTAAATTGGTATCAATAACATCGTGCCACTCATCATCTTTCATTCGCATAAATAAATTATCTTTAGTTATGCCTGCATTATTTACCAATACAGCTGGTGCACCATGTTTTTCAGTAATAGATTTTACTGCCTGTTGAACTTGTTCTGCATCAGTTACATTAAGTACTATTCCAACGCCGGATAAACCAGCAAGCTTGAACCGCTCACTTATTGTATTAGCTCCATTTTCTGTGGTAGCTGTTCCAACTACAAAAAAACCATCTTGAGCCAAACGATCGGCTATAGATTTACCAATACCTCTAGTAGCTCCAGTAATTAATGCGACTTTTTTATCTTGCTCCATATAGAAACCTCTTTATATTTATAATCGGGCCTAACCTAATCACTCTAATTCATATTAACAACGGTAAAAACGGTAAAAATAAAATTCTACATTACTGATTGACGATTCCTTTAAACTGACAATCGAGTTGACTAATTAAATCAGCCGACAACATGTATGAGGCTTGTTGCAAAGCATAATAAAAAGCCTTCTCATCAGCATTTCCATGACTTTTTACCACTATGCCTTTTAATCCTAGCAATATCGCACCATTGAATCGACGAGGATCTATTTTATTTTTAATACGATAAAATTCAGGTAAGGCAAAGAGAGAGAGCAAACGTGACAAAGGATCTGCATTTATTTCCTGCCTGATTTTTTCAATGATATATTTTGCTACACCTTCAGAAGCCTTTAATGCAATATTCCCCACAAAACCATCGCAAACAATGATATCTGCTGCAGCCTCATATAATTTATCACCTTCTATATAACCAATATAATTAATGCCAGGCTGATTTGATAATAATTCAGCTGCCTCCTTGACCTGACCATTGCCTTTGATTTCTTCCTCACCATTATTGAGGAGAGCAATAGTAGGATTAGACTTATTATCAACAATCTTGACTAACACATTAGCCATTAATGCGAAGTGCAATAAATCTTCAGCAGCGCAATCAACATTAGCACCCATATCCAACAGATAACTATGGCTATTTAATGAAGGCAATGCGCCACAAATTGCCGGACGAGAAACACCATCAATGGTTTTCAGCAAATACATTCCCAAGGCCATCAGTGCTCCTGTATTACCTGCACTAACGCAAGCTCCCGCTTCAGATTTAGCGACCAAATCCAAAGCAATACGCATGGATGAACGCTTTTTTGTGCGTAATGCGACTGAAATTTTCTCATCCATGCCAATAACTTCATCAGCATGAAAAACACTAACGCGAGACACTAATTTTGATGGAATTAAAGGAGTTATCTGGGCTTGATCACCCACTAGAACAATAGAAACGCCGGAGGTTTCCTGAAGATACTTTAAAGCGGAGGGTACAATAACACGGGGACCGAAGTCCCCGCTCATAGCATCAATGGCAATTGTCTGGCTTGCCATCTAAATTTTAATCGTCGTTACCGGTCTCAATCACTTTGCGGCCACGAAAAAATCCATCTGCAGTAATATGATGACGCAGATGCGTTTCACCACTAGTGCTATCCACAGACAAGGTGGGACCAGTTAAGGCATCATGCGAACGACGCATATCGCGACGTGAACGGGATTTTTTACTTTTTTGTACGGCCATGCTGCACTCCTACTCTTTGCCGGATTTTAATTTTTCCAGCACTTTAAATGGATTCTCTTTTACTACAGGTGTTATCAACTCTTCAGATGAAGACTCATAACGTTGCTTTCCAGTGCACTCGCCAACCTCATGAAAACTCACAAAGGGCAAACCCAACAGAAGCTCTTCCTCTACCACGTCATTCAAATCAACCAACTCATTTTCAACCACTATTAGCGGATCCATTGATATTGGCAAATGTTTAGCTTTTTCTTCACTCCAGACTATTCCTAAGAACATGTCTGAACCAAAGTTGATAGAAACCGGTTCCAAACAACGCTGGCAAATCACCGATGTTTCACAATTCACTGAGCCGGCAATATAACGAATATGTTGCTCATCAATGCCAAAATGCAAATCAATATCGACTTGGCCTTGACCTTCATAAACTGCATTCGCTAGCCGTGGGAAATTAGCCACATCAAGATGTGATCTGAAATTCGCTCCGGAAGACGTAAGCTTGCGAAGATCGGCTTGTTTCGGTAAAGGCTCATCAAACATAGGCGCGCAATGATATTGATTGAGCGCCTACATGTCAAAAAATATTGCTTAGGCGGGCATATTTCGTACAAAAATTCATCCTGAATTGACTCTATTTCCAGAAAATCTGATTTTATAGGCTAATCCATCCGATTTTTATCAATACTGGTTATAATAAATGAAAAACTAGCGATAATTCCAGGGTCTTGCTCAATGCCCCCAATAGCCTGATTGGACTTACACTGCTTAAAATGATGACATTTTTAACAAATGAAGGCATTAACCATGATCAAAAAAGGTTGAACTGGAGTTGCTCAACCTACCCTGTGAAGATGTACCTAATAAACACTTGGTAATGATGCATTGGCAGTAAAATGTTTGGACATGGCCGTACCTGCGGATGCACCTAATTGATGAACAAATTCATCCAGAGGGTTGGGCTGCACAGAATAATCGACAATTTCTTCCGCGCCGATTATTTCTCGCGCAACAAAACCCGCACTTCCCAATCCATCAATTAAACCCTTTTGCAAAGCCTCTTCACCTGTCCATATAAACCCGGAAAAAATCTTTTCATCTTCCTTCAAACGCTTACCTCTGCCTTTTCGCACCTGATCGATAAATTGCGTATGAATAATTGCCAGAGACTTTTCCCAAAACACTTTTTCCTCTGCTTTTAATGGCTGATAGGGATCAAGGAAAGCTTTATTTTCTCCAGCAGTCATAACACGGCGATCAATACCCAATTTCTCCATGGCACCGGTAAAACCAAAACTTGCAGAAATCACGCCAATAGAACCCACCAAACTCGCTTTATCCGCATAAATTTGATCTGCAGATGACGCTATATAATATGCTGCAGATGCACCAAGATCACTGATAACTGCATAAACTTTTTTATCAGGGTACTTAAGGCGTAATCGCACAATTTCATCATAGACATAACCCGCCTGAACAGGGCTGCCACCAGGGCTATTAATGGCTAACAATATAGCCTTGCTGTGCTTGTTTTCAAAAGCATCTCGCAAAGCCGTGACTAAATTATCTGCACTTGCCATCTCATCTTCCATAAGAATACCCTGCATTCGGACTAATGCAGTATGCTCATCTGTTTTAGAATGCATTTCAGTAGAGAATTTATTAGTATCAGGCGTTAGATATAAGATAAAAATAAATAAATACGCAAATGTCAGGAACTTGAAAAATATACCCCATCGCCGCGCCTTTTTTTGCTCTCTAAATGACTCTAACGCAACCTTTTCTAGAAGCTGCCACTCTTTAGACTGCTGTTCCATAATTCACCTTATTTATCAATTAATTCTAATAAAACTCGCATATCGTCTATAATTGCCAATGGCGAGTGTTTGCGTAGCCTTGCAGGATCATGCGCACCGTAACTAACACCAACACTACTTATTTCTGCATTTCTTGCCATCTCCAGATCGTACTCTGTATCACCAATCATCCATACATCATTTTTATCAACATTTAATTCTTCCATTAACTCTAACAACATTAGGGGATGCGGTTTGGAAGCTGTTTCATCAGCACAGCGCGTAGCATCAAACTTATCACCCCAACCCACATTATGCAGGACACGATTCAAGCCTCTTCTACTTTTCCCTGTGGCTATTGCAATGCCATGACCCGAGTCCTGTAAAACTTCAAGACACTCCTCAACACCCGCAAAAAAACTGCACGGCATATGATCTGCTTGCAAATAGGCATCCGAATAGGCCGCCTGCAAAAGTTTTTGCTTTTTTAACTCAATGAAGGGATAAAGAGTATGTATAGCCTCGGGCAATCCCAAACCAATAATATTTTTTACAGCCAAATCATCAAGGACATCCAAACCGCAACTATCTGCCGCAACCTGCATACTCTTAATAATTTTTGCAGTGGAATCAATAAGCGTCCCATCCCAATCAAAAACCAATAACATCTTACTCTCCCTGCGCCCTAAGATGCATAAGTACATCTTCCAATTCATCAGGCAATGGAGCTTTTATCACAATTTTTTGATCTTGATCCGGCAAACTGAATGACACTTCGCTAGCATGAAGGAACAACCGTCTTAAGCCAAAACTCTTTTGCCAATCAATATCATCCTTGTTGCCATATTTATCATCCCCTAACAAAGGGAAGCCGGCATATTGGGCATGAACTCGAATCTGATGGGTTCGGCCGGTAATTGGCATCGCCTGAATTAATGTTGCTCCTTTAAAAGTTTCAAGGATTGCAAATCGTGTTTTTGAGAGCTTACCCTCTTCACTGACCCTGACCATCCTCTCTCCACTGGTCAGGATATTTTTTAACAGGGGTGCATCAACCAGGGTTTTCCTTCTCGGCCAACGCCCTCGAACCAAGGCAACATAGGTTTTATCCATTGTTTTTTCGCGTAATTGCTGATGGATAGCCCGCAAAACAGCGGCCTTTTTAACAATAATAGTGCAACCGGATGTATCCCTATCCAATCGATGAGCCAATTCTATTCGCTTACAATGCGGGCGCATTTTTCTGATGGCTTCAATAAGCCCATAATCTAAACCACTTCCACCATGAACAGCCAATCCGGAGGGTTTATTAATGACCAGCAAATCCTCATTTTCAAACAAAATCAAACCTTCCAATTGTCGAAGTAATTTATCAGCGACCGGTTTAATCGTTACTTCTTCAATCTTTATTGGCGGAATTCGCAACAAATCGCCATCTTGTAAGCGATATTCAGGTTTCACCCTTTTTTTATTAACCCTTACCTCCCCATGTCGCAAGGCACGATAAACTCTTGATTTGGGAACGCCTTTCAAGTGAAAGAACAAAAAGTTATCAACTCGCTGCCCTGCTGCGTCATTATCAATCGCCAGAAAACTCACACCTGACGTTACTGCTGTCTCAGAAGAACTCATTAATACCTTGTTTTTACATGAAAATTTGAAGTGGAGAATAAATATGCTATATTCTCTCTCGAAAGTGCAAGGCGTGAATTTTAGCCTGATATAGTTGGCACCGCCTAGTCCGTTATGAAGAGAACATTATTTTTTGCACTTTCTAAAAAATATGGCGCTGTTTATTTTACAAATGCTCGATGATCTTATTGATAAAGAGCAAAAAAAACAGCAATTAAAAAAACCTGTTGATAGAGCACAGGTGCAGATAAATCAAAGAATTCTGGATTCCTTTCTCACTAATAACGTATTTCAGAGAAAGGAAAACCAAAATAAAGATGTAGCAAGGCTTGGCACTGAACTATCTTGTTAACCAGATAGAAATTTAACGCAAAACCCTGCTGTTTAGCTGTTTTGAACTTCTTTTTGAAGTTCTGAATACGTGATTCCTGCTCCATGTGATCTATCTTAATGATGGACACACATAAAATGAAAAGAATGTTAATTAATGCAACTCAACATGAAGAGTTGCGCGTCGCACTGGTAGATGGTCAAAAACTTTACGATCTGGACATAGAAAACCGTTCCAGAATCCAGACTAAAGCCAGCATATACAAAGGCACAATTACCCGCGTAGAACCCAGTCTTGAAGCTGCTTTCGTCGATTTCGGAGCAGATCGTCACGGCTTCCTCCCTTTCAAGGAAATATCCCGCGAATACTTCGTCAAACACCCTAATGAGGTGGAAGGACGAATGAAAATCAAGGATATGGTCAAGGAAGGCACCCAGGTTATAGTCCAGGTTGATAAAGAAGAGCGCGGCAGTAAAGGTGCGGCATTAACTACCTTTATAAGTCTTGCCGGCCGCTACATGGTTCTGATGCCCAATAATCCTCGTGCCGGTGGTATTTCCCGCCGTATCGAAGGTGATGACCGCGATGAACTGAAAGAAAGCCTGAATCAACTCGAAATTCCCAATGGCATGGGCGTCATTGTACGTACCGCTGGAGTAGGTAAAAACCAGGAAGAACTGCAATGGGATCTCGATTATCTTCTGCGTGTATGGGATGCAGTTATTGAAGCTGGCAAAACCCGTAAAGCGCCATTCCTGATTTACCAGGAAAGCAATGTCATCATTCGCACCATTCGTGATTACCTGCGTCGTGATATTACTGAAGTACTGATCGACACCCAGGAATCTTTTGACGAAGCCATATCGTTTATTCGTCAAGTAATGCCAGACTACGAAGCCAAAATCAAACTGTATAGCGATAATGTACCTCTCTTCAACCGCTATCAAATAGAAAGCCAGATCGAAACTGCTTATGAACGCGTTGTGCGCTTACCGTCCGGTGGATCTATCGTTATTGACCCTACAGAAGCACTGGTTTCCATCGACATAAACTCTGCACGCGCTACCAAAGGCGGCGATATTGAAGAAACCGCACTGCAAACCAACCTTGAAGCCGCCGATGAAATTGCCCGTCAATTACGTTTACGCGATATGGGTGGTCTTGTCGTTATCGATTTCATTGATATGGCTCAGGCGAAAAATCAGCGTGATGTTGAAAACCGCGTCAAAAATGCACTAAAACTCGATCGCGCTCGCGTACAGGTTGGCCGTATTTCTACTTTCGGCTTGCTCGAAATGTCACGCCAACGTTTGCGCCCTTCTCTGGACGAAACGAGTTCAATCGTTTGCCCACGTTGCAGCGGCCAAGGCACCATTCGTGCTACTCGCTCACTGGCACTCTCCATTCTTCGTTTAATCCAGGAAGAAGCCGACAAAGGTGCTTGTGCAGAAATTCGTGCCAATGTGCCATTAGACGTTGGAATCTATCTTCTTAACGAAAAACGTCATGAGATCAACAATATTCAATCGCAATGTACTGCGCGTATTTTAGTGATCCCTAACCCCAACCTGGAAACGCCGCACTTCTTCGTACAACGCATCAAAGCTAGCGAAATGCATGAGCATCCAGAGCTCAGCTACAGCATAGTGCGCGATACACCCAACGAAAATGAGATAGCTGTTGAAGAAATCACACATAAACCCAGGCCAGAAGCAGCAATAAAATCTGTACTGCCCGCACCTGCTCCAGTACCTGTAGCAAAACCAGTGACTGCAGAACCAGCGCCCGCAGCTAAATCAAACTTGTTCAAACGTTTGGTAACTACTCTATTTGGTGAAGCAGAAAAACCTGCTGAAGAAATCAAACCTGTCGCTAAAGCCGCACCCAAAAGAGACGACAACCAACGCCAACCACAACAAAATCGCGGCAGAAACCAGAATCGCCAGCGAAATGGCCAGCAAAATCAACAATCGCGCCCGCCAAAAACTGAAAAAAAAGAAGTGACTGAAGCCGGCAATGCGGATGCTCGTCCCGTTGAAGAAAAAAGCCCTCAACAACGTCAATCACGCCCTAACCGCGGAGATCGTCAACAAGGCCAAAACCAACGCCGCGCTCGCAATAAAGATACTGAAACACCAGAGGAAACAAAGGCCTCCACAACAACTGATACAACTGTTGAACAAGAGAAAAAAGCCCAACCTCAAAAAAGTGTTGAGCAAAATCCAGCTTCTCAACAAGAAACAATAGCAACCGCTTTAATCCAGCAAACTGCTGAAAAAGCCGATGCAATAATAGCTTCCGAACCAAAAGTCACCGCTGATACCGTTAATGCAGAGCACAATGAAAGCATCGCAGCTAAAGAACTGCCGCCAATTACCGAAACGGCTTTATCCAAAGAAAAATCGGTATCAATTAACATGGCGCCCGTGACGACCCCTGCTGCTGAAAAGCCAGCTCCAAAACCGGTAATTGTTCGTTCCAAGACTCGTGCAGTCAATGATCCTCGAGACAATCCCAAACCTGCACAAGCAGAAGTGATCAGTATCACATGGGAAAAACCTGTATTGGGCGAACTGGTAATCCCTCAACCATCACGCATACAACCACCGCGCTCGGCTAACGACCCACGCATTGGTAAACAAAGTAATAGAATGGCTGAAGAAGCATAAAACCAGCCGATCTACTTGCACAAGCCAAGTGGATCGGTATAATGCGCTTCTCTTTTGAAAGCCAATAATATTAGATAGTTAGCAAATATTATTGGCTTGAAATGTCTTCGGTGGGCTGGCAGAGCGGTCGAATGCGGCGGTCTTGAAAACCGTTGAACCGAAAGGTTCCCGGGGTTCGAATCCCTGGCCCACCGCCACTT
>CAZTZY010000072.1:0-14614 GCA_964617765.1 uncultured Spongiibacteraceae bacterium | reverse complement strand
AGGAAATATGGCCATGCCAAAAAGGTTAAGTAAGTGCCATTCGGGTCAGAGTAAACTTTCTATCAATCTCACCACTCCGCCCCAATCATCGCCGTTAACATCACCGTCAAATTCTGCACAAAAAAGGCTTTATCACCCAAGGGATTCACATTGCCGGATTTTTCAAACTGCGCAAACGATGCGAGGGAATGGAATAACAAACTACTGAACATGATCAGCCGTGCCACTTTCACATCACCGGGCATATCACCCGCTATCTGGTCGAACAGGCCGAACATTTGCAGGCGCGCTTTATCTTTTTGTGCGGGATGACCTACTACCAGCATGTCGGCACTTTTTATGAGCAACTGGGTGACAATTAACAGGTAGTTTACACCGCGCTCGCTATCGAGCTTATCGATAAAAGGCGCGATGGTTTTTTCGACCAGTTCGCGCAAACCAAATGTGCCCCGGGTTTCCAGTGCATTGATAGCGGCCTGGAATTTTTCTTCAATTTCTTCGTAATGGAAATAGACAATGGCTTCGATCAATTCTTCCTTGCTGCCGAAATGATAATGCAATGATGAGGTATTTTTTTGCCCGGCGGCCTTGTTGATTTCGTTCAGCGATACAGCATCGATGCCATTGGCGGCGAACAGGCTTTCGGCGGTGCGCAGTATGATTTCGCGAGTGGAGATTTTTTCTGTGCTGGCAGCGGGGCGCGGCATTGGCTTTCCTGGTCTATTCTTGGGTGTTAAAGAGGTGCTTAATAACTGTCATTTCGAGCCCTTCATAAATTCAAGGCAGGCTCCGTGAGACATCTACTGCTTGAATTGAAAGATTCTTCACTGCGTTCAGAATGACAAAAAAGAGTTATTCAGGGCTTCCTTAAGATTTCTTGAATAAACTGTAACACACACCCCTTGCAGATTTAAAGAGAGTTCTTTAATATCGACATTAAAGAAGCTTCTTTAAATCTGTATTAATTGCAAACAGGCCCAAAAGGAAAAGCACCATGAGCGAAACAACCCTGCACCCTGCGGTTTTGGCAAATATGAATTCCATCAAGTATGCGATGGCAAAAAACAAGGCGGCCTGGCTGGCGCTGTACCGTGATGATGCCGTTTTGCGTGACCCGGTGGGTGTTTCACCCCTAGACCCTGCTGGCCTTGGCCATATTGGCAAGGCGGCCATCGAGAAGTTTTACGATACGATTATTGCCACCGCCAACATCACCATGACGCCGGGTGTGCGTTGTCCGAGCGGCCAATATACTTGTGCCGTGCCCATGCATTGCGTGAATGACCTGGGCGGCGGCATTAAAACCGAAGTGGATATGGTGGCGGTGTATGAAGTGGATGATGCCGGCCTGATCAAAACCATGAGCGCCTACTGGAATTTTGACGACATGATGCAACAGTTTAAAAAACTGGGGCTGGCTTGATTGAGTCTCCCCTGTAAAACAGGGGACGACTGCATGGATGCAGGAGGTAGGGCGACGCAGGAGCCTAAGCCGAGATGTCGCGTTAGCGACAGAGGGGTAAAAACGAGAAAAGACCCCTCCGGCACTTCGTGCCACCTCCCCTATTTTATAGGGGAGGCTATAAATGACATCCTTCAGGAATTCCTTCAATTAAAGGAGAATAGAGATGAACGTTGACCAAGCTTACAATTACCTGCTGTGGTTTTTGTTCGGGTTTTCAGGCCTTACTTTTCTGAGTTCGTTTTTTTACACCACGCCGTATGGCCGCTTTAAAAAAGCCGATGAAAAGTTCGAAATACCTTCACTGCCCGGCTGGCTGATTATGGAATTCCCTTGCCTGGTGGCGTGCCTGATTACCTTTTTCACCACCGGCGGTAATACCACAGCGTTAGTACCGTTGGTATTTTTGTGTATCTGGCAGGCGCATTATTTTTATCGTTCGGTGATTTTCCCGCTGCGTATGCGTGACACCGGTAAAAAAATGCCGGTGGCTGCCGTGCTGTTTGGCGTGGGCTTTAACAGCCTGAACGGCTTTTTAAACGGTTATGCGTTTACCCATTCTGAACACCTGCTGAATAACGCCTGGCTTACTTCACCGTGGTTTATTATCGGTGTGTTAACCATGATTTGCGGCCTCAGCATCAATATCAATTCTGACAACATTTTGCGCAACCTGCGTGCACCGGGCGAAACCGGTTACAAGATTCCGCAAGGCGGTTTGTATCGCTGGATTTCCGTGCCGAATTATTTTGGCGAGATCGTGGAATGGATTGGCCTGAGCATTGCCGCCTGTACACCGGCCGCCTTGGCCTTTGCGTTATTCTCGATTGCCAACCTGTTGCCACGCGCACTGAAACACCATGCCTGGTACCAGAAAACCTTTGCCGATTACCCGCAAAATCGTAAAGCCATTATCCCTTTTATTTTATAGCAGGTCGTTTTATATGTTGAAATCCTTATATAACAAACTGAAATTCCGCGAAGCGTATATCGAAAACAACCGCGTGATTGACAACCCGGATACCTTCAACTGGGACCAGACTGCCGATGTGGTCGTTGCCGGTTTTGGCGGTGCTGGCGCAGCCGCTGCGTTAGAAGCACAGGAACAAGGCCTTAAAACCATTATACTCGACCGTTTTAATGGCGGCGGAGCCACGGTGATTTCCGGTGGTATTTTTTATGCCGGTGGCGGTACAGCCATACAAAAACAGGCAGGCGTGGAAGATACTGCCGAGAACATGTTTAATTATCTCAAACAGGAAGTACAGGGCGCGGTAAAAGATGAAACACTGCAACGTTTCTGTAACGAGAGCGTTGACAATTTTAACTGGCTGCAAAAACACGGCGTGCCTTTTGATGCGAGTTTTTGCCCGTTTAAAACTTCGTACCCACCGAATAATTATTATTTTTACTATTCCGGCAACGAATCGTTCAAACCTTATTGTGATAATGCCACACCGGCAGCGCGTGGCCATCGTGCCCATACGCCAGGCGTTTCCGGCGCTGCAATCTTTGAACCATTACGTGCTTCTGCCAAGAAGATTGGCATCGACATCCAGACACAGAGCAAAGTGGTTGCCTTGCTCACCAATACCGCAGGCGATGTGATTGGCCTGAAAACCATTCGCCTGAATACCGGCGTTATTGCGCGCTTGCTGCACAAGCTGTTTGCCTTTTTACATTTATTGACCCGTTATCCCGGCCTGTATTGGCCACCGCTATTCCAGGTGTTTGCGATGCTAACCGAATGGCTAGAACGCGGCATGGGTACAGCCAATTATATACGCGCCAACAAAGGTGTAGTGTTGGCGACCGGTGGTTTTTATGCCAACCAGAAAATGGTACAGCAATATGCGCCCCAATTTGTCGGTGGCAGCCCGCTGGGCACACTGGCCGATGATGGTACCGGCATCAAGATGGCGATGAACCTTGGCGCCAAAACCGCCTTGATGGATAGCGTATCCGCCTGGCGTTTTATCAACCCGCCGTTATCGTTTGTGAAAGGCATTTTAGTAGGCCCTTCCGGTAAACGTATTTGCAATGAAATGCTCTATGGTGCGCAAGTGGGTGAACAAATGATGAAACACCATGACGGCAAGGCGTATGTGATTCTCGATGAAGCGACTTACAAGGCTTCCTACAATGATCTCAGTCTTAAAAAAGGTTTGTGGTTCCACGTTGTGCTCGGCCTGATGTTTATGTGGTTTGGCTGTAAAAAAGCGCAATCTATCCGTGGGCTGGCGACAAAACTTGGCATCGCCCCGCAGGCATTACACGATACTTTTGAAGAATATAACCGCCAGACAGTTGCCGATGCACCTGATCCACTGGGCAAACCCAAAGCCTATATGCCGGCATTGGGCGAGGGCCCGTATTATGCGGTGAATGCGTCCTATGATTACTTTTTTGTTTCCTGCCCTTCGCTAACCCTGGGCGGTTTGCAGGTAAATGAGGAATCTGGCTTGGTGGTTAACCAGGAAGGCAAGGAAATCAAGGGCTTATATGCTGCTGGGCGAACGGCTGTGGGCATTCCTTCACGCGGTTATGTCAGTGGTTTATCGATTGCCGACTGTATTTTCTCGGGTCGCAGGGCTGCCAGACACGCGGCACAATAACCCCTCCGGCACTTCGTGCCACCTCCCCTATCTTATAGGGGAGGCTATGTTAAGTGCCATTCATCCCTGACCCCAATTAAATACTCACCACTTTTGGAATTTGCCTTTAGAAGATGGCAAATCTAGCCTAAACTGTTAATAGATATCATAAAAAAGCAGGAATAATGGCAAACACACTGCAAAAGTTTGTGTTGATGATAGGCATTCTCTGCCTGTTACAGCCTGCTATTGCCGCCAATATACCCACCAGCAAGCAAATTGAAGAAAAAAACGATCTTCTCGATGACGCCCAGAAGCGCATAGAGAAATTTACCGCTGACATCGATATCCATGAAAAAGAAAAGAAAATCATCGAAATGGATATCAAGCGGTTCTCACAGGAAGTAAAACGTTTAAGCCTTGATTCCAAACCCGATGAAGCCACCAAAAAAGCCATCAATACTGCACAATTTGAAGTTAAACGCGCTGAATTTAATCTGGATAAAAATACGGCAACCCTCAAACAACTGTATAGCAACCGGGATAAAACCCGCGAACAGAAGCGTGTTTATTCCATGCAACTGGAAGATTTGAAAACACAACTGGCCGCTGCAAATTCTGGCAATGTTGCCGGTAATGCCATCGCCAGTGATTTAGCAAAAAAAGAAGCCCTTGAAAAATCCCGTTTGGCGCAACAGGAACAAATTAAAAAGCAGGAAGCCGCCGAAGTTGAAAAACAACGATTGGCGTTAAAGGCCAAACTCGGCGTTAAACCACCTGTACCCGTTGCCAAAATCCCCGTCGCCAAAATTCCCGTACCGGTGGCCAGTATCAAAAAACCTGCACCCGATGCAGAAAAACAAAAAAAACTCGCCGCTGAGAAAGAACGAATAAAACTGGCTGAGCTCGAAAAACAAAAACAGGCTGATGCCGCATTGCAAGTAGCGAAAGAAAAAGCAGAGAAAGAAAAGGCAGAGCGTGAACATGCCGCATTAGCCGCGAAGGAAGCCGAAGAAAGTGCCAAACAAGCACAATTGATAGCCGAGAAAAATCGTCTGGCGCAACTTGAGCAAGAAAGGTTATTGGCAGAAGCCAAAAAACAACAAGCTATGAATTCTGTACCTGCACCAACCAACAGTCTTAATCAAGCGCTGACCGATAAAGGCCAACCTGTAAAACCGTTGACTCCCGAGCAGGAAACCCAAATCAAATTCCTGAAAACCAGCACGACATTGCCACCGGCAGAATCTGCTCTCACTTTGGCTATGGCGCGATCACTGGATTCGGCCAGCGAGCAACCGGCACTGGGCAATAACCCTGATCTTGAAGTAGCCAACCCGATTGGCAGCAGCCCCAAAACGGTCGGCGTGCTGAAATATCTGGGCAATAACCAATACATGCTGGAGTTACGTGTTGCAAAAGGTAAACAGGAGTTTATGGTCGGTCAGCACAGCTTTGTAAAAAATATCCCTGAGCATTTTGATGGCATTCGCTGCCTCTTGCTGGTGGATGCCCGCAATAAAAACAAACCCACTTTTCAGTTGGTTGTTGCAGGTAATTAACGGCGCTCTACACAATTTTGTGCGTTCAGAACCACAAAACAGGCTTATAGCGAATCCCTCGACATACCCAGCTCTGACAATTTATTGATAAACCAGAGTAGTGCCTTGCCTTTATTATCGCGCCCCCAACTCACATAAACCGGCGTATTATTTTCAACACCGCTGATTTGTAATGGTATTAATTCGCCGCTATCCAATTCGGGCTGTATTTGTGAAAGGGGTAAATAACCTATACCCAAGCCGGCTTTTTGCGCCTGTATTTTATCCCACACAGTGGGCACACGCAGTACCGGCTTTTTACTGAATAAACGTTTTGTCACCGCCGCCGAATTACGCACACTGTCGCGCACCACCACTGCCCGGTAACATTCTGCATCTTCCTTACTGATAGGTTGCGGCAACTGTGTCAAAGGATGATGTTTTCCAACAACAAACGCCCACTTGATTTCACCATAAAAACGGCTTTCAATGGCGTCCATTTTATTTTCCGCCACATAACCAATGGCAATATCGGTTCTTTTTTCCACTAACGCTTCCCAACAGCCGGCCAGCGTTTCTTCGAAAAGGTTAATTTCAATATCGGCATGCAGGGCAAACAACTCATCCAGCATCGGATAGATATGTTCAATACCCAAAGCTGAATCCACACTGATATTCAATGCCGTTTCCCAGCCACTGTCCATTTGCCTTACTGCCTCGGCAAGATCGCTGGTCGCCTGCAGAATCGTGCGGCCCTGCTCCAGCAATAACTTGCCAGCTGGAGTTAATACCGAGCGCCTGCCCTCTTTGATAAACAGCGTAATGCCTAAATCCTGTTCCAGTTTTTGTACGGTATAGGTAATCGCAGAAGGCACGCGATACAAAATATCAGCGGCAGCGGCAAAACTGCCCTTGCGATCAATGGCATCCAGTACTTCCAGGGCTTCGAGGCTAATCGGCTGCATATATGATCCATATAGTTCAGATATTCTGAACACTTATATCGAAATATTCCGATTTTTTCAAATAAATTTGAACCTATACTACAACCAATACCAAAACAACCCGGAGCAATATTATGAAAATATCCACCTTATTTAATACCTCACCTGAAAATAATCTCTCGGTCCTCACTTTGCGTTTAAGCACAGGAATCATTCTGGCTGCGCATGGATCACAAAAACTGTTTGGCTGGTTTGGCGGTTATGGCCTTGAAGGCACAGGTCAATGGATGACATCGATTGGTCTGGAACCCGGTTTTTTGATGGCCTTATTGGCAGGCTCGGCGGAATTTTTTGGCGGACTGGCTTTAATCCTGGGCTTATTAACCCGCCCTGCTGCTGCAGTCAGCGCTTTCACCATGTTAGTCGCCTTGTTCAGCGTACATATCGGCAATGGTTTGTTTTTAAGCAATAATGGTTTTGAATATGCATTGGCCCTGAGTGCCGCCTGTATTGCGATTGCTTTACAAGGTGCCGGGAAATTATCACTGGATCAATGGGTGATAAACAAACTCGGTTAAATGTCTTATTCGCGCAAGATTATATACAGGGAACCTCTGAAAAACGTTTACGGCACAGTTTTGGCAAGGCAAATTTGGCTGAAAAAGCGGAGTTTACACGTAGTAAATGAGCATTTTTCGGCCAAATTTAACGCAGTCAAAACAAGCAAGTTAGTTTTTCAGAGGTTCCCTAGCAACTTACCCTTTAACGGAGGTTTATCATGACCGGCAGAGCTGTATTACGCACGCTGCAAACCCAGCCCACACAAGATGGTGATGGTGTAAAAATCAGCCGTATTGCGCCACGGGGCAATATGGGCCTGCTTGACCCTTTCCTGATGCTGGATGAATTTGTTTCTGATGATGCTGCGGATTATATCGGTGGTTTTCCGCCACATCCGCATCGCGGCTTTGAAACTGTTACCTATATGTTAGAAGGCCGTATGCGCCACACCGATCATATGGGCAATGAAGGCTTGCTGGTGTCTGGCGGCGTGCAATGGATGACGGCCGGCAAAGGGGTTATCCATGCCGAAATGCCTGAGCAAGAGGAAGGCTTGATGCACGGATTCCAGTTGTGGGTGAACCTGCCTGCCAAGGATAAAATGCAACCCGCGCGTTATCAGGAATTTGCGCCCGAAAGCATACCCACGGTAAAACTGGATAATGGCGGCTATGTAAAAGTGATAGCGGGTACGTTTGATAATATCGAAGGTGCGGTCAAAAATATTGCCACCCAAGCCTCCTACTTTGATATTTATTTACCGGCCAATAACGAAATAACCTTACTCACTGACTCTGAACATAATGTGTTGTTGTATAACTATGGCGGTGAACTGTCTACTTGCGAAAACACGATACACAAAGGCCAAATGGCACAACTGGAGAATGGCAGCGAAGTGACCATTCGTGCATTAAGCGATACGCATTGCCTGTTTTTAAGTGGCCAACCGATAAAAGAACCCATCGCTAACTACGGCCCCTTTGTGATGAATACACACCAGGAAATTGAACAGGCCATTAACGATTATCGTAATGGCACATTGACCGACTAGAGGCAAACAACCATGAAGATTCTTCTTTTATGTGGCAGCTTTCGTGCTGGCAGCTATAACCAGACATTACTGGATGAAGCGAGTCACCATTTAACTGAGCATCAACTTTCGACTTTTTCGATTGAGCAACTGCCGTTTTACAGTACCGCCCTCGAGGGTGAACATCGACCACAGCAGGTCAGGAATTTTTTACAAGCGGTGTCTGGGGCCGATGCCATTATTATCGCATCCCCTGAATTTAACCACAGCATACCTGCCGTATTGAAAAATGCGATTGACTGGGCTTCACGCCCGGCCTTCAATTCGCCACTTAAAGGGAAGCCCTTTACGCTGTTAAGCGCCACACCCAGCGCCCATGGCGGCAATTTGCTGCAACACCATTTAAAACAGGTGTTAGATTCAACACTCTCTGTCATCTATCCCAGCATCAGTTTTTGCCTGGGCTTGTGCAATGAAAAAATCAAGGAAGGAAAACTGGTGGATGAACAGGCAAAAATGCGACTGGAACGCCATATTCACGGTTTTACCGAGTGGGCGCAAAAAATGATGACGCTGTGAATAAAACATCCGCATTAATGACTGCCAATAATGCCGCAGGAATAGCGGCATCATCGGCATCAGTCACCAATAAAACCTGCAAGCCCTTACTGTTGCTTGCGATTGCCACGCCTTCAACCTTATGAGGATGTTGCAACAACTCACAACATGCCAGGCTTCCATCAGCACTGATGATGCCCAGCGCCGCACCAACACAGACACCATCGTTATAACTGTCATCGGTACCTTCAGCAACCGCACTGAATAATATATCCCCGTTAGCCAAAAGCGCTCCATCTGTGAAACATAAAGGCACACCCTCAACCTTGGGCAAGGAATATAACTTCACAGTTAAACGCCCGGAAAAATTAACGGCATGGCCATTTACCAACTGCATGAAAAGATCCAGCGGGCAATATATCAATGCGGATTGCGGCTGTGCCTGATTGCCACGCTGCATTAATACCAGACGATGATGACTTATCAATGCACCCTCGATATTAAGGTCGGGGAAATATTCACGCAGCTCTGTATATAATGGCGATAAATCCAACGTTATTATGTTTTCTTCAGGGTGGCCATTTTTATCTAACGGTAGAAGAATAGCTCTTTGCCGATTGGGTTTTGAACCTGACCCCAGCGCCAGCAATGCGCCCTCCGGGAAATCCGGCATTGCCGGTAACAAGGTCAGAGTTTCCAGATCAGGCTTGTGTTTTTTGCGGGCCTTCTTTTTTGATGGCAATTCACCGGCAAACACTTTCAGGCATTGGCCTGGCTCTTTATCCAGCAAGGAAAATAGCCCCAAATGCAGCTCGTCATCTGCAACCACATATAACTGTGTACCCACGATAACCATACCGCTGGCTGCGCTTAAATGGCCTGAATACCGCTCATCGGCATACAAAACATTGCCGGCTTCAGCTACAGGCAGCGTCAACTCGCGCCATTTTTCTACAACAATCACATTTACGCCCTTTCAGTTTCTATTATCCGGCAAGTTCAGGATAATCAATTGTTCAAAATACGCTCTCGTGGCAAAATACCTGACGAACTTATAGCAGATTTTACCCATGACCCATACTATCAATAAACAACAATTACAGCATTTGGCCATTGCCATGATCAGTCTGGCCAAAGCGGAATATCCTGAAGCAGAATTCAACCGCCTGCCCATTCCTGCATTACAGCAATTTGTGCTACTGATGGCCGAAGCGGTTCCAGTTAATCATCTAACCGATTCCACTTTACTGCGGCATGCCGTTGATCACCTCATTCACGGACATACCGTTGAAGAAGTGGTGATGCATATTTTTACCTTATCGATTTATCGCATGGCATCAGAAGGCTCAAATCACCCGCTTGAGCGCGGCATCATTAAACAAAAGATTATTGGCATTTTACCTATCTTTGAAAATGCCATGAACCAGGGCCTGATCAACATTGCCCTTTACGACAAAAATGCCGATGCACTGGCACACATTGCCGAGGCATCGGAAGAAGTACCCGATATCCTGCAAGCCCTTTCCACTGAATATCAACGACTGAATTAATACATCATGATTAAAGCCATACAACAATTTTTCACCCAATCGTTACAACAACAGCCCGAGAAAAAAAGTGATGACACTATGCATCTGGCTGCAGCGGCATTAATGATTGAGTTAATTTACATTGATGAAGATGTTACCAAAACCGAAAAAACCAAACTGGTGCATTTACTGGAAAAAGTCTGGCATATCGATAAGGAGCAAATTGATCATCTGGTAAAAATGGCTGAAAAAGAAGTGGATAATGCGCACGACCTTTACCAGTTCACACGCCTGATCAACGATAACTATGCCTACGAATTAAAATGCCAATTGATAGAATCGTTATGGCAACTCGCCTATGCTGATGATGAACTCAACAAATATGAAGAATCCATGATCCGTAAAATGGCCGATTTATTGTACGTTACTCATGCTGATTTTATTCGCACGAAACAGGCAGCCATTGCCCTAAAATCATAAATACACAGACTGGTAAATATGGCAGCCCTATTCAACACCCATAACAAAGACTTAATAAACCACAGGGCAATCGCTATACTCGGATTATCTTTTTTATTGATACCCAATGATGCCTGATTATCCTTTCCATCCCCGCTATTGGCCAACCTGGCTGGCATTATTGCTATTGCGATGTATCGTTTTTTTACCTTTTTCTGTCCAGCAAATGCTGGGCCGCTCATCAGGGCGCGCATTCGCCAAAACCTTCAAGCGCCGTCGTCATAATGCCGAGGTGAATATTGCCCTTTGCTTTCCTGAATTAACTGCCGTACAACAAGCACAACTGGTTGATGACAATATGATGGCCACTACTCAGGGCATTATTGAAACTGCCTTTAGCTGGTGGGCATCTGATAAAGCCATCCTTGAGCACTCGCGCATTGAGGGTTTTGAGTTGCTGGATGAAGCGCAAAAAAACGGTCGCGGCGTGTTGTTGATTGGCGCCCATTACACCACTCTCGATTTGGCAGGCCGTGTCATTGGCATGCATGTGGATCTTGATATCACCTACAAGGACCAGAGAAACAAGGCCTTTGATTACTGCATCAACCAGGCCCGCAAACGTTCTTTCACGCATCTCATTGAAAAAAATGCGATGCGGAATATGGTCAAGAACCTGAAAAAAGGCCGTGTGGTATGGTATGCACCCGACCAGGATTTTGGTCGTCAGGGTTGTGTATTTGTACCGTTTTTTCATCATCCGGCAGCCACGTTAACCACCGTTGGCAAACTGCTGAAAATGACTGGCGCCAAACCCTTGTTTTACAGCCACTTCCGCATCGAGGAAAATGGCCAAACGGTTTATCGTGCCCGCATTCACGACCCTTTCCATGATGGCTTTAACGATGATGACATCCATAATGCCACCTTGCTTAACCAGGCCATTGCCGATGTGATTCGTGAACACCCGGAGCAATACTTGTGGGTACACGAGCGTTTTCGTTCGCAGCCACAACCCGGCATGCCAAAACCCTATACTATCCGTAAAAAGAAAAAGAAGCCGATGGATTTATGAATACAGCGTTATGCCATCCCAAACACTGGCCAGCCTGGATAGCGATTGCGTTTTTACGCTTGCTGGCACTGTTACCCTTATCGTGGCTGTTAGAGATCGGGCAAATCGTTGGCACGTTACTTTACCATCTGCTAAAAAGACGCAGACATATCACTGAAGTGAATATTGATCTGTGTTTTCCCGAGTTAACAGCTGAACAAAAACAACAACTCAGTAAAAAAGTGATTATTTCATCAGTAATCGGCATGCTGGAAACAGCCTATAGCTGGTGGGCAAAAGATGAAGACTTGCTTTCTCGTGTCGATTATGAAGGCCTCGAACTGATTGAAGCCGCACAAAAAAATGGTCGTGGGGTATTACTGATTGGTTCACATTTTACCACCCTGGATTTAGCGGGTCGCCTTTTGCGGCTGAAAATCGATGTGGATTCTTCCTACCAAAAACAGAGCAACGCCGTATTTGACCATTGCATCCTGCAATACCGCCTGAAACGTTTTACCAACATGGTCGAAAAAACTGAAATGCGCCGCTTGATAAAACTGGTTAAATCGGGTCGCGCCATGTGGTATGCCTCCGACCAGGATTTTGGCCGCAAACATTCCGTATTTGCACCGTTTTTTGGCCATCAGGCCGCCACCATCAATACCATTGGCAGCATACTGAAACTCACCAAAGCCAAACCGTTATATTTTAGCCATTACCGTATTGGCGAAGGCAAAAATATGCGCTACCTGATGCGTATCACCGATCCGTTTGGCGAACAACTGGGCGATGATAATGTAGCCAATGCCACGCTGCTGAACCAGGTGATTGAAGACGCTATCCGTTTTGCCCCAGAGCAATATATGTGGGTACACCGGCGTTTTAAGACTCGACCACATCATGATGACCCGAAGTTTTATGATGTTCCGAAGCGCAAATAATATTCGTCAACTGCAGGGTTTCTGTTTCTGCACTGGAAGTCAACGAAACACTATTTCAGAGATAACCTAAAGAAATAAAAACACGACATTATTTCAACGCCGCTAACAGAAAATGTTCTATTTGCGTTTTCATATGCTTTTCTTCTACCGGAAACTGGATAAATGAAAATACCATGCGACCAACGTACTCCATCAATGGCTTGAATTCGATATCAGCACGAATCTCTCCACACTGTTGAGCTGCCTCAAATGGCTGTTGCGTAAGCAGAGCCAGAAAATCATAGAGTGCTTTTGACGAAAAATAATAATGGCTCACCTTCGCAACATGGGTTTTTTTAAGGATTAATTGATGTCCTGGGGCTTCAGGCCCATATTTAACCAGATACATCATGTAATGTTTCAGCATCTCAGCAAATGGCTCTTTATGCTGCCCTAATTCCACCTGCATTTGCGCCAAAAACACCAGGCCCTGTTCTTCCACCACTGTCTGGATGATGTTTTCCAGATTCTTGAAATAGCGATAAACAGTACGCCTGGAAATCTGTGCTTCGCGGGCAATATCTTCCAGATTAGTGGCCTCAACCCCTAGTTTTTCAAAGCAAATTCTCGCAGCTGCCAGGATGCGATCACGCCCGACATCCTGACTGTCCTGACGGGTTTTTCCACCCCAGCGAAATTGGTTCATAGTCCCTGAATCCTTGTTTTTGAACACATTTTGAGCGCCTGGATTAATTATTCTCCATAAATTATGGCGCATATTTATATTTTGTGCCATATGCGCGTGACGCATAGTGTATATTTGTGTCATAGTGTGCGTAAGTGATTCTTTGACTACATGACATGTAACACGGGTCGGGCATCGGGCAAAAAGCCAGCCAATTGACCACTATTAACCAATAAGAGGATGCAATGATGACAGCCATACCATCGAACATTGACCAATTGACGCCCGAAGTGATGACCGCACTGCTGTCAAAAAAACAACCGGGAATCATTGTTGAAAAAGTCGAGATTACCGAACATGCCCAATGCGGTGATGGCCTGGCTTCCACTGCTGATCGCGTAGGTTTGAAATTGCAGTATAAAGCAGGTTCGAATCTAGCGGGCATACCTGAAAATATGAAACTGAAAACGATATTGCTACACCGCTTTTTGCGCTTCGGCATGCCCATGATTATGGGCACCGCCAGGGTCGTTAATGCGCTGGAAAAAGTTCCGTTACTGGGCCGTTTATCCGCGCCGTTTATTTTCACATTGATCAACATTTACCAACGGTATTTCCCACACGCCCCGGAAGCTATGTACCGTAATGAAGTAAACTTCTACGATAAACTGAGAAAAGAGTTAGATATAGAAGCGCCGGATTGTTATGCCAGCGTGATGAATGAACATGATGGCCAGTTTGGTATTTTAATGGAAGATTTGGGTCTGCGGTCGGCGCGTTTCCCTAACGCTATTGATGGTGTAAGCCTTGATGAGATGCGCAGCTTGATAGAAAACCTGGCGAAACTACATGCCCACTTCTGGCAAAGCCCACGCCTGGATGGCGACCTGAATTGGCTGCCCAAAACCTATGAAGGAGGTATGTTTCCGGTATTTGATTCTATTGGCCTGAATATTATCCGCAATCAGGTAGAAACCAACACCTTCAAACAGAATATACTGGCTCCGTTAAATCGTACCGTAGACCAGCTTTGGCAGGCGATGTGGAAATCACAGCACCTTATCTACCAGCAACCGCATACCTTATTACACGGCGACACCCATATTGGCAACACCTATGTATTGCCCGATGGCAAAGGCGGATTGTTAGACTGGCAACTGATTGTAAGGGGACCATGGTGCCATGACATTACCTATATGATGATCACCGGCCTTGATATGAATGTACGTCGCCAACATGAGAAAGAACTGCTTAACCTCTACCGTGAAACGCTG
>CAZTZY010000071.1:0-15311 GCA_964617765.1 uncultured Spongiibacteraceae bacterium | reverse complement strand
GCTGTTAATCGCTACCCGGTTACCGCCCCCATCCACTGAACCATAAAGTATTTCACCCGCCACTAACGAAGCACTCAAAGTGCCAGTGATAGTTTGGGCTGCTGTTTTTGTATTAAAATCCGAGGCTGATGTTCCGCTATCTGCTGAAATATCAATGGCACTGATGGTGGTCGTTGGTGCTGTTGTATCGAGTACATAATTTTGTGTCGCCACAACTCCATCATTACCTGCCGCATCGGTCACTTTCATTTTTATAGAACTACTGCCCGACAAAGTAGCACCATCCCAGCTAATCGCTGCACCGGTAGCCTTGCTGGTAATATCTATCCACGAACTGCCACCATCGACAGAACCATAAAGCACTTCACCTGTATCCAATGCAGCACTCAGGGTAGCCGTAATGGTTTGTGCCGCGGTTTTCGTCGTAAAATCCGATGCTGATGTTCCGGTATCGGCAGAAATATCAATACCGCTAATAGTTCTTAATGGTGCTAATGTATCCACCTCATAGGCTTGTGAGGCGATGGCACCATTATTACCCGCTGCATCAGTAATTTTAATCTGGATAGAATTAATTCCCGAAAGAGAAGCCCCATCCCAGCTAATCGCTGTACCAGTCGCCTTGCTGGTGATATCTGTCCAGGTGCCACCGTCAACAGAACCGTAAAGTATCTCGCCGGCCACTAACGCCGTACTCAAGGTACCGGTTATCGTTTGTGGTGCAGTTTTGGTCAGGAAATCTGACGCTGATGTACCCGTATCGGCAGAAATATCAATAGCACTGATAGTGGTAGTGGGCGCTGTTGTATCGAGTACATAGGCTTGTGATGCCACAGCGCCATCATTACCTGCTGTATCGGACACTTTGAGCTGAATAGAACTGCTACCCGATAATGTGGCGGTATTCCAGCTGATCGCGGTACCACTGGCCTTGCTGGTAATATCAATCCAGGTACTGCCAGCATCCACCGAACCATAGAGTACTTCACCGGCAACTAACGCCGCACTCAAGGTAGCAGTAATGGTTTGCGAAGCAGTGAGTGTATTGAAATCAGTATCTGAAATGCCACTATCTGCCGAAATATCAATCGCACTGATAGTCGTCGCCGGAGCAAGGGTATCGACCACATAGGATTGCGATGCAACGCTACCTTCATTACCCGAAGCATCTGTCACTTTCATCAAGATCGTACTACTGCCCGACAGTGTAGCGCCATCCCAACTGATTGCTGCGCCTGTGACCTTACCGGTGATATCAACCCAGGTAACACCATTATCCACTGAGCCGTAAAGTAACTCACCCACCACCAATGAAGCACTCAAAGTACCGGTAATGGTTTGGACAGTTGTGTTAGTGATAAAATCCGCTGCTGAAAAGCCGGTATCTGCAGAAATATCGATTGAATTGATAATAGTTGATGGCGCACTGTTATCAAGTACATACCCTTGTACAGTAACAACACCGTCATTGCCTGCAGTATCAGTCACTTTCAGCCAGATTGCACTGCTGGTTGTAAAGGTTACGCCATCCCAACTGATTGCTGTACCACTGGCCTTGCTGGTAATGTCAACCCAGGTAGCACCACCATCAATCGAACCATACAGTATTTCACCCGAGACTAACGTTGTACTCAAAGTAGCGGTAATCGTTTGATCCGCTGTGGTTGTATTGAAGTCGGTATCGGACACACCGGTATCCACAGAAATATCAATAGCATTGATTGTGACTGTGGGCGATAAAGTATCCAACACATAAACTTGCGATGCTATAGCCCCATCCCTTTCATCTTCGTCAGTGACCTTGATCATGATTGAACTGCTGCCGGATAACGTCGCTGTATCCCAGCTAAACGATGTACCAGTCACCTTGCTGGTAATATCTATCCACGCAGTGCCGCCATCGATTGAACCGTAAAGTATTTCCCCTGCTTGTAATTCTTTGCTGAGGGTGCCGGTAATGATTTGAGCTGCCGTGTTAGTAATGAAATCCGAATCAGAAATACCGGAATCTGTAAAAATCTCTATGCCACTGATTTTTGTCAATGGCGGGAAAGTACCTGTAGTCTTCTGGGTATCGTTTCGACTATTTTCATAGACACCAATAGTGGTTAATCCATACATACCCATGGCAACCGTTGTTTCGTAATATGCCGGCATTTTATCGCCACTGGACATTCCAGACTCGCCGGATTCTGTGGCAGTAATCAATACTTCATCGGTGATAATGACTTCTTCGCCAGCACTGATGTATTTTGCAGCGACAGTATCGCTATAAAAACCGTCCAGTTGCACTACCAGCTCATCACCGATCCTAATTTGCAGGTCATCACCGTGGCGCTCGATTTGCAAGTCTGCAGGGGGTTTGCGGGTTTGTGGATCAATGATGGCATAGGAAGCCTGTGGCTGCGCCTTGATGGCAATACCGGAAGTAATAACCTGTAGACTTTGGCGACCATCAACAAACGTTTCAACCAATAAAAGACCGGTTTTCATACCCTTTAACTCCGTTTTTTATTTTTCTGGACGGTTTTATAATTATTTATCCAGTATAGCCATGAAATAGCTGCTTTACACCCTCAATTCCGACAAGAGACTAATGGCTGCAAATTGAGGATTAACGGGGGGGATTAACTGAAGTTGTAACCCGCAATGGTCTCGTTGACTGCCATTGAGCGGATTTTTAAACATGCGACTAAAAAACCTTTTAGCCCAAAAAAGTTTACCGTCTACCTTCAGCCTGGGTCGAGCTTTTTGAAGCAATAAAACGGGCAATGAGCTTTCCTGCCAAACCCAGGAACAAGGCGATAATCAAGGAGGCAATAACGGCCGCCAACAAAGTCATTACATCAGAAGACATGGCCTCAGGATTTTTTCCGATAAAATCGAAAGCTACGGCGGCAACTGCCGGCACATACAAAGAAGGATCCAGCAAATGTGGAATCGGTGTTAACAAAACAGCCATTACCGGCAAGCGCAACACCAGGCGTAAGGTTAACGATTTAAACAGGGAAGTTACCCAACACCAGAACATAACCACAAAAAATGACGATACCAGATAAACTGTCCAGGCCAAAAAATATTCGTTAGATGACATAAATGCAAACCCCTATTTTACCCACCGAATAATATACTCTTCCAAATCATCGGCATTAATGTGTTGTTCTGAAAAAACCCTGCCCCTTATCGAGTGCCTGCCTGAATGCACAGAATCCGGTGAGCCGGAAATTAACGGGTGCCACCGGGGCAACTCTTTTTTTTCGGCTATCAAGCGATAGGCACAGGTAGATGGCAGCCAAAAAAAATCATCTACCTTGTCAGGTGTAAGCTTTACACAGGCCTCCACCAGTTCGGTGCGTTTCGTATATTCTGTACAACGACATTCCTCAAGACCCAGATACTGGCAAGCGACATTGGTATAGTACACATCATCAGTATCTTCATCCTGTAACTTTACCAAACAACATTTGGCACAACCATCACATAATGATTCCCATTCTTCCTGAGTCATTTCCTGTAAAGATTTTTCCTGCCAAAATGGTTTTTCTTTATTCAACATAGCCAGTTTATCGGGATAATTTCGTATTTTTTTCCGACAATGCGCGCATCTCTTGAGACAACACCGGCGGCATTTGTAAATAATAGCCTTTTTCAGCGATGTTTTTTATCACATCTTCTACCTTGACCCGCGACAACTTTTTTTCAACGGTCAATAACATAGTTGTGACCAAAACCGGTTTCCCAAACAAGCCTAACAACTGTTCCGGCACCTTCTTTAATAAATCCGTTTTACTGACATACAAATACATTTCATCCTTGGCACTGCTCCGATAAATATTACAAATCATGGCTGATACTGACTCTGACATAAGGGCTTCCACTACGTGTTTTTTAGCTGGATTATTGCCTGTTGATACAAAGGCTTTCTCCAACCGGTAATATTGGCAGGCAGGTCAAATTCGCCTTGCATCATTAGCCAGTAAAGTTGTTCATTATATGTTTTTTTGCTGAGCATCTTTTCATCAACACCGAATGCTTTGGCTTGATGCTCCAGTATTTTTTTAAAATGGTGATAAAAATCATCGGATTTTACAGGGCGAACGCATTTTTCTTTGGTTTCTTTTTGTAGTGCCGAACTGATCATTCCGATAATTGCTACACCGCAATTCCTGGCAATTGACGAAGTAAGACCTTCAACATCAAATAGTTGCTGCACTGACCATTGACTACGCGAAGCCAGTGTCATCAAGGCATCATCAGTAGCAATCCTTTTACGCGGCAAATCTTTTTCCCGCATCATTTTTTCACGCCATGCCGCCAATACTTTCAACACCTGGAATTGTGAGGGATTCAAGCGCCAGGCTTCTTTAATACGCATATAGGCATTATCAAATTCGGTAATTTTGAAATTTGCCAAAATCGCCTGGTATTCTTCTTCCATTATCGGGAGAAGATGGCGAGCAGCCATCTGTGCGGATAATTCATAATAGATAGGCAATAAATAACGCACATCATCAGCCGCATAATGAATTTGCTTTTCAGTGAGTGGACGCTGCATCCAGTCCGAGCGACTGGAAGTTTTTTCCAGTTCAATATCCAGCATGGCTTTTATTAAACGCTGATACCCCATACAAAAATCATAACCACAAAATGCAGCGGCTATCTGTGTATCAAATACTGATTGTGGTTCGATTTTTAAAAAATGATGCAATAATTCAATATCTTCTTCACACGCGTGAAATACCTTAACAATAGCAGGATTCTCGAGCACGGCATTAAATGCCTGCCAATCAGTTATTGTCAGCGGATCTACCAGAACAATAGCATCGCCATCATTGATCTGGAATAATCCCGGCTTTGGAAAGAAAGTATTAACGCGTAAAAACTCAGTATCTAGCGCAATGATTTTTTTGGTGCTTAATTGTTCGCAACAGGCATTGAATTCTTCATTGCTGCGAATAAAAGGGATAGTTTCCACTAAATATTATACCTGTCTGCGACTATTCAGTGCATGAGCAAGCGTACCGCCATCTATATACTCCAGCTCACCACCAATGGGCACGCCATGGGCTATACGACTAACACTGATATTCAATGGACGTAACCTTTCAGAAATATAATTCGCTGTCGCCTCACCCTCTACCGTCGGGTTGGTCGCCATAATAACCTCTTCAAAACCTTGTGCAGCACGCACCAGCAAATCATTAATGCCCAATTCATTAGGACCAATACCATCCAGCGGTGAAAGATGACCCATCAATACAAAATAATAACCGCGAAAACTACCGGAATGTTCAATGGCTATAACATCTGACGGGCTCTCAACAACACAAAGCTGGGCATGATTACGGCGCTGGTCTGAACAAATATGGCACTCGGTATATTCAGTGAGATTACGGCAGCAACGGCAATTTTTAACCTTGGTCAATGCTTCCTGCAAACCTTCTGCCAATGCCAGCCCACCCTGGCGATCATGCTCTAACAGGTACATTGCCATGCGTTGTGCCGATTTCTTGCCGACACCGGGAAGGCAACTTAAACGATCAATTAACTGGGTAATAACAGGACTAAACACAATTTCACCTATGCTAAATTAAAACGGCATCTTGAAGCCGGGTGGCATTTTCATGCCTGCAGTTAAGCCCGACATCATATTCTGGCTATTGGCTTCAACCTTGCGCACCGCATCGTTTATGGCTGCCGCTATAAGGTCTTCCAGTATTTCCTTGTCTTCTGTTAACAGACTGTTATCAATGGAAACTGATTTAACATCATGTCTTCCATTCATTAATATTTTAACTAATCCGGCTCCAGACTCACCCTGCACTTCCTTACGTGCCAATTCTTCCTGGGCTTTTTGCATTTGCTCTTGCATCTGCTGTGCCTGTTTCATTATATCACTCATGCCTTTCATCATTTTCCTCCGCGATTAATAGCTTCAACAGAATTTATATCAATATGCGCAGCATATTCCTGCAATATGTATTGCACACCGACATCTTGCTGCAGTTCTAACAAGGCTGCATCATGAATAGCCTGTTTCACTTCCTGCATATAAGCAGCAGGTGTTTTTAAATGCGTTATTTCCGGCTGAATAGTCACTTTCACCGGCACTTGAAAATAACCGGATAGCTGTTCTGCCATCTGTTCCGCATGCCGTTCGTTATAAAGTTGCACTTTATCTTTATCAATGCTGAGCAACCAGGATTGACCATTATTAGTGACGCTTTTCAATACACACTCTGCCAAAACCGATTTTAATAATCCGGAAAATGGTAATTGGGCAAATTGGGTAATCCAATGCTGGTTATCAGTAAAAGTCCCCAGCCCAAGTCTGGCTTGAGTAATGGCAGTTTTTGAAACTTCAATAACCGCTGGATTGTTGACCGGTATTAATGACGGGATTTCTTCCAACGGTTTTTTAAAGGATTCCTCAGCAACGACAATAACCGCCGATTCTACAGGTTCAACTATTGAGCTATCCGATGCATTAACCCTGTTAGTGGTATCAAATAAAGCAGAAATAGCTGCTGGCACAACCGCTGCAGGAACCACGTCTACTGTAACAGCAGGCATGGATACTACAGGTGTTGCGACAACAGCTTCAGGCTTTTTTACAGTTTCTACGGCCTCCGCTGATGTGGGCCTATATTGTGCTCCCAGCTGTGTTGTCGGCGGCTCATTCAACCCCTCAGGTCGAAAGACCAGCATTCTTAATATGGCCATTTCGAGACCCGTTCGAAAATCCGGTGCTAAAGGCATATCACGCTTGCCCATCAACCCCATCTGATAGAACAACTGCAATTCTTCTGCTGTGACTTTTTGCGCTAATTCAAGAACACGATCTTTATCGCCCAGGCTGTTATCCACTGCTAAAGGTGCGATTTGCGCAATGGTGATGCGATGCAGAAGTAATAATAATTCATCTAACGCACCCACATAATCCGGTGATTGTTCACTAAACAGCTCAATCACCTGCAAGATTTTTTCTGGATCATGTGCAATTAATGCTTCTGCTAATTGATAAACCGTTTGCTGATCAATAGTGCCCAGCATGGAACGCACATCTTTTTCCAGCACTTTACCGGAACCAAACGCAATCGCCTGATCTGTCAAACTGAGCGCATCTCGCATACTGCCCTGCGCAGAACGTGCTAACGCCCACAATGCAGGTTCTTCACATTCAATCATTTCCTGCCGTAATACATTTTGCAAATGCCCGACAATACGATCAGGTGCCATGTTTTTCAGATGAAATTGCAAACACCGCGATAAAATAGTGGCAGGGAGCTTTTGCGGATCAGTAGTAGCTAACAGGAACTTTACATGCTCAGGGGGTTCTTCGAGGGTTTTCAACAAGGCATTGAAGGCATTCCTGGATAACATATGCACTTCATCGATGAGGTAAACTTTATAACGACCCCGGCTCGGGCTGTATTGGGCATTCTCTATAATTTCGCGCACATCATCGACACCGGTATTGGATGCCGCATCCACCTCGATCAAATCAATAAAACAACCGTTATTGATATCCTGACAGGCTGAACACTGGCCACAAGGCTCAGAGCTAACACCTACATCACAATTCAGGCATTTGGCGAGGATACGCGCAATGGTGGTTTTCCCGACACCACGAGTACCGGTAAACAAGTAAGCATGATGCAGGCGATTGTGGTCCAGTGCATTGATGAGGGCTTGCAGGACATGCTCCTGCCCCACCATTTCACGGAAAATACGCGGACGCCACTTACGGGCTAAAACTTGATAATTCATTGGACTGTGCCTTCATAAACCCAGTGTTATTGCATCGTAGCATTATACACAAACAATAATCACAAACACGGCGAAGATAGGCAAAAGTAACGGATAGGGAGAATTTGGGTGGTGTCCCTGACCAGCCACATCCCGGCACACGAGTCGATGATTACCGTTGCTCCCTTCCGGGCCTGGCGGGATTCACCATCTATCGTTGCGAGAGGACCAACCAGGGCCACCATTGCAAGGCGCGCATTATCTATGATTTATCCAGACCCTGCAAGACAATGCAGGCGATAACCCATTACCTCGCTGCACACCACAATAAAGGCCATTTTTTATTTAAAATCAGTAAGTTGTGAATATCCGAAAAGCATTCATCACATCCTTTACCCTATTTGTTTTGATTGCCTGCCTGACCAACCGGCAAATCACCGTAGCAAGCCCAAAAATGGCTGTGTTATGCTCAGGTTTATTTTCATCAACAACAACCTATCACCCTCACAGGAACACTATGAAATCCTTTTCAAGTGCTGACGACAATACCGCCATTGAAGCCGCCGTTTTTCGGCGTTTATTACAACATCTGGATGAACACAAGGAAGTACAAAATATCGAATTAATGATACTCGCGGATTTTTGCCGCAACTGTCTGGCTAAATGGTATGTGGCAGCGGCCAAAGACAGTGGCATTACACTGGAATATGAACAGGCACGAGAATTGATTTATGGCATGCCTTACACCGCATGGAAAGATCTGTACCAAAACGATGCAACGCCCGAACAACTTGCCGCGTTTAATGCGAAAGCCAAAAAATAAGGCAGCTCAGCAAGGCAGCTCACTCATGAACAAAAATACCCTGAATGATGTGCGGCAACTCATGCTGAATCATCAAATGACCGACGCATTAACCTTGATTAAACAATGCCATATTGATTATCACGATCAAGCTATCAATCATTTAAAAGTCCATATTCTGTGGTTTAGCATCGGCTACAAAATGGCAAACTTAAAAATCATGGCTGGGCAAATTTTGCCGTTGATTTTTGCCCTGCCCGTCTCATTCTTTCATCGCTGTTTGGGCGTCGCTATCAAGGCTCATAAACCGGAATAGTTATTTACCATCCCGGTAACGCGATGTTAATCCTAACAAAAAATTCCGCAAAAACTGGTTACCACACTCCTTATAGTTACGATGTTCACGGCTTCTGAAAATCGCTGATAATTCAGATTTCGAGACACGGAAATCTGCCAGTTCCAGTATGGCGACCATATCATCATCCTTTAATTGCAAGGCAATACGGATTTTTCGCAATATGTCATTGTTCGAGAGATGCTGGTTAGGCTGTAATCCAAAAGCGGGCTGGCCTTCCTGAACACCGCGATAATGAATGATCAAACCATCGAGAAACAAACACAACACACTTTCACGACAGAGTATAAATCCTGGCTCATCTTCCTTTTTCATGATCTGGTGCAAGTGCTCAACCGGAATTTCATAACTAACCCGTTTGAAAATCGCCAGCATGGTTTCATCGTTTAACTTCAGCGCATAACGCAAGCGACGCAGAACATCATTATGTATCATAAAAAATAACCTGAATAAAAATTAAAGCTGACTTTCGGATAAATATTTCTCTGGATGTTTTAACACATAAAAAACCGTTGCCAATAATAGCATGGCGGCTATCGACAACCCTGCGACTAAACCCATCCATAAACCCCTCGCACCCAATGCCTTACCCAGAAAATCGGTCAGCCCTAACGCATAACCCAATGGTAATGCGATCATCCAGTACGCAACCATCGTGTACAACATGGGCAAACGGGTAATTTTAAACCCGCGCAAAATACCAATACTGGTAACTTGCAAGGCATCGGGAAATTGAAAAACTGCCGCGAAAAACAACAAGCTGGCGGCAATCACCTGAACCTCTTTATCGGCCGTATAAATACCCGTAATAAAACCACTACCGAATACCATAAATGACGCAGTACAACTGGCACTTAATAAAGCCAGGAATAATCCGGTACGCGCAGTGTGTTTTGCAGCCACCAGATCTTCCTTACCTAAAAAATAGCCAACCCGGATAGTCAGCGCCATACCCAGACTAAAGGGCAACATAAACGTTTGTGCTGATAGATTAAGGGCCACCTGATGCCCTGCGACCACATCAGCACCCAGAGGCGCAACTAACAAGGCAATAATAGCGAAGACACTCACTTCCGCCAGCATACTACATCCGATAGGAAAACCTAAACGGAATAAATTGACAAGATAAACCCATTGGGGCAACAAGGTATGTGATGCTGTTGCAATGGCTTTTAAATCACTGGCAAGGATATACACAGCCAAACCAATACTCATAATCAGCAAAGCCATTATCATCGCCAAACCACAACCGGCACCGCCCATTGCCGGCAAGCCAAACTTCCCATAAATACACATATAATTTAACGGGATATGTGCAAGAAAACCGATGAAATTGATCATCATCACCGGTTGCGTTCTGCCATTACCTTCAATAAAACTGCGCATGGCCTGATAGATACCCACAATTGGCAAGGCCAGGCATAACCATAACAAATACTGTCGGGTAATAACCTGTATATCCGCATCCACACCCATCATTTCTAACACAGGCAATAAATGGTATAGGATAATTGCCACGGCAATACCTATCAACAATCCTAACCATAAACCCTGCCTTAAGGCATTACTCGCAGTC
Organism: uncultured Spongiibacteraceae bacterium; assembly: GCA_964617765.1. Lineage (GTDB taxonomy): Bacteria > Pseudomonadota > Gammaproteobacteria > Pseudomonadales > DT-91 > CAZTZY01. The sequence continues at coordinate 4,829 of CAZTZY010000071.1, read as the reverse complement.
ACATGATCTTCTCTGCCACGCGCTTGCGCCACAATCGGTGTGACAGAAAATAATACCGCTTCAGTAAATAAAAAAGCCGGCAACCAAAAACTGCCGCCCACCGCTACTGCCGCCAAATCAATGCGGCTGAAATGCCCGGCCATGGCAGCGTCCACAAAACTCATCGAGGTAATGGATAACTGCGCAATAAATACAGGTAACGCCAAGTGAATCAGTGATTTTGCTTCTTTAAACATGACAGGAGTTATCGTTCAATATAAAAGAATCCATGGGGTAAAACATGGCAATAGGCATGGCATTATTCAATGGAACTTGCTTCAACAAAGTGATCAGATTTGGCAAAAATCCACATAATGGCAAAACTGGCAGAAAGATATTCCTGTTTTTTCATTAAGGGACTGTCTTCATTTTTTACGTTGTTTAAATCGTAATAATTGATAAATGCACCGGCAAAAAAATTGCCGAAATGGCGACTGACAGAAAACGAACTGCGTAAGCCGGTGTAGCCCCCCAACGCATTAAAAGCGGGCCTTGAAGGCGTCACATACAGATCGTCAACTTCATAAAAATAGTCATTAAAATGCTCTGAACTATAAATTGGCCCCAATGTAGCAGCCAATTGCCACTTGTTCATTTTGTAGGAATAGTTAAAACGCGGATTACTGATCACACCCCGATAGTCAACACTGTTGCCAATCGAGAATGCCGCGCGCACGGGAAAATCAAAGCGCAATTGATTATTGACCCCATCATATAAATGAAATTGCAGTGTAGGCCCCGCTTCTAACATAAGCTCCAGATCTGGCATACCTGCACGCGCATCGTTATCTTTACTATTCACCGGCAAGGAACCACTGACAGATGCCCGGATATCCATCACATTGCTGTCGTAAATCCTGCCTAATAATCCACCGCGATCAGAACGAATACGATCACCGCGATAAACAAGAAATGGAATCGGCAGTGTATAGGTTGCAGATTGGTCAGCACCCAGATAATGCGGCGACATATAGGACCCGACACCCACACCCAATTCCCACTGGGGTTGAGATTCTGCCGCAACAGATAACATAGCCCTGGCAGACAAGCATAGAATAAGTATCTTTTTAAACATTCGACTCATCAATTAATAAGTAACCGATAATTAATTACGGGAATTTTGGTGACCTTAAGCAGATTCACCAACAACATCAGACAGTAATGACATTAGCATCATCGATAGAAAGTAAAACAGGCAAGTTTTTAATGCTGACCAAGATTAAAGATCTACTCCCATTTCTGCCACTACCTCCATTAATGACACGGCGTTTTTGCGTAATTCTTTAGCAATCACTGAAGATTCCTCTGCCAGGTATTTATTTTCCTCAATGGCTTTATCGATATCATTCAAGCCCATGGTGATCTGACGAATAGCTTCACTTTGCTCATAACTGGCATCAGAAACATTCTGGATAGTCAGCGCCAAAGGCTGAATACGCGCAGATATTTCCTCAAAACGCTGCTTCATGGTTTCCGATAAATTCACACCTTGTTTCACCGCAATAAAGTTGCTGTCTAACAGTTTAGTAATATTATCAGCGGCTTTTGCAGAACGCTCGGCAAGACGTTTTACTTCCAGTGCAACCACTTTAAAACCCCCACTGGCTTCGCTGGAACGTGAAGCCTCAATCATGGCATTTAACGACAATATATTGGTCTGATAGGAAATATCATTAATCACATTATTAATAGTTTGTATTTCTTCGCTGGAAGTTCGCACCTGATTCATCGAAGACACTAGCTGTAGAATATCCGCCTTGCTGATTTTCAAGTGATCTTCTGTATCTTTAATCGCTATTTTTGCTGAATTCGCCAATACCGTGTTTTGCTCGGCAGTGGCACTCAACTCTTCTGTAGTGGTAGCTAATTGCTCAATGGCGGTTTTTTGCTGGATCGCAGCACCCAATAAACGCTCCCCGGTAGCTGCTAACGAATCAGCACTTTGGGTAACAATAGAACTATCCACGGCTACAGTGGCGATATATTTGAATTTTTCACGTTCAGTATCACGCTCAAGAATCACACGAAGATTGATCGACTCATAAATCATGGCCAGAACAGCCACAACAATAAATGCCATTGACCAGTTAAAAACACGCAACGTGCCCCGCACTTCTTCCGGTGGCAGATTCATAAAATGCACATCCGCAACATTCATCAATACCATGGAGAAATAAACCAGCAAGATAATGACAGACCAGATAATCCCGCCTTTTTTCCCGATCAATAAAAACGCAAAAATACCGATCATCATTAATATGGGATGCACCTCAGTACCCATAGGGCCTCCAGTCACCGCAATACCCGCAAATAACACCGCTGATGTACTGCCTATAACTGAATGCGCTACAAAATCATAACTCCGGCCTTCTTTCATGATACGCAAGAGGTATACCCAGAAAATAATGGCGGGAATCGAGATAATGAAATAAGCCAGTTTGGCCAAGCCATCAATATTAGGGATAAATATATAAACAGGCGCAAATGAAACAGCAAATACCTCAAAAGTCAGTATTGCACCGACTAATAAACGCGCCTTTTGAAACTGATCAATATCCTTTCTGAATGAATCCCCGATAAACCGGTCTATCAACTGCATAAACTTCATAAGAGTGCCTGAGTTTTCGATAATTATTCTTAATTAAAGATGCGATATAGTTCAATGTAAAGGAAATATGGTGAATTCTTACCGACAAATAGAGCAAATTTCGTCTGGAAAAGTTATAAACACTCTGGTAAAGGCCAAATGGAATAGGTCTTATGCCATAGTGACCATGATATGCATCCCTATTTACGGTTTTTTTCTCGCCAGAATATGCTGATAACGCCCCAAATCCAGAAAAGGTTGCTGACGCGAAAGTTCCAGTTCCAGCGCAATCACCGTTTCCGGCTCGCGCGCTCCTTTTTCCTTATCCAGAATATAATCATGAAAAACCCGCATGCCGCTGCGACACAGTAACTCCAGCGGTTCTTGCTGCAGCCACTGCAATACTACTTCCGGGGCACGAGGAAAGGTTGGCGTTAAACTGCCTTTTGCCCCTGAGTAATCCTGTTGGATTATTTTGCTGTAATTCGCCCGCAACAGGTTTTTAAAAATAATGCCATTTTTATTGTAAAAACTCAGTGACAATACACCCTGTGCTTTCAGCAATTGCAGCAAATGATGAATCACTACTTGTGGTTCATGCACCCACTCTACAACGGCATGACACAAGATCAGGTCAAAAGGCTGCAACGTTAATGGCAAATCCTGTATCGCACCATGAACAAGCTGTACATTATCTTTGAGTTGTTTCTCAATTATCTCCACATCTGCCAGCTTCAGCATTTCTGCCGATAAATCACATAATGTGACATGATGTCCGAGTTCAGCCAAAGGCAATGAAAATTGCCCTTGCCCACCACCGGCATCAAGAATACGCAAGGGTTTATCACCTGCCTGCTGCAAAGCCTGTGGGAAAAATTCAAGAAAATCCTGCTCAAGCACGGCGAGACGAATATGGCCTTTTAGCCCGCCATAAATATTACGCTGGAAGCGCGGAGCCAGGTCATCAAAGTTACGGTCATTGTTCATGGCTTGTTACTCTCAGAGAGTACATACACATACGCCTCAAGCAATATGTTATCTAGCGTAGTAACCAATGTTGTTACGCGTTTATAGGCAATACCCTCAAACTCATCGAGTACCTGCCAATGATTTTTCAGATGCTCAGAGGTTAATAGCCAACCAGGCACAAGCTCTTCCTTCCCATCAAACTGCCCAGCCAACACCAAAGCCGGATAGCCCGTAGCCAAGCCAATACCTTGCGGATATAACCTGCCTTTTATCGTGGCTCTTTGCCAGACTCCATCAATAGTTTGCAGATAATGATGATTTATCTCTCCAGGCATCAATGTGCCATAAACAAATAATCGCCCTGTATTATCGACACTCATGATTCACTCTAACAACTCCAGCTCATCCTGTAATTTTTTAATAAATAGCAGGGATACTGATTGCACCAGCAATGCCGAAACCAATGCTGCCGAAAAAGCGTAAGCAATACCCAATGTCGGCAAAAAATAGGCCAGTAAAAAACTGAACATCGAAAATGCATACCATCCCAATAATGCACCCCTTAACAATTGAATGGCAAAATCCTTACCCACATTCAGGTGCGAAAACACTGCCAATACACTCGCCATCACCGGAAACATAGCTAACATACCACTTAACCTTGACCCCAGTCGCTCTGAAAAATAAGTGACCGCAAAAACCAGAATGGCTCCTGCCAACATGCGCAACGGTAACTCCACCGAAGAATGCTGCATAGTTTTGTTGATGTTTTTGGCTTGAGGAAACAGCCTGGGGGCTAACAACATCACCAATAGATTTATCAGCAGAGCCTGACCTATAGACAGAGTAAAACTGTGAATAATTAACACCGCAATGGCATACAGGAATAATGCGCCCATCAATGTGAAAGACCAGTGCCACCGCGTAGCCAGCCAGGCATAAGAAATACCGAATAGTATATTCGCGGCAATCGAGGAAAACATACCTAACGCTGAAACAGCAGCGAAATCCACCCCTCTTTCCATCGTGATAAAAAACAGGATAGGCCCACCCACAACCGGAAACGCCGAAAGCCAACCGGCGATATGAGCACCCCAGCGCCTGCCCGCCATGGTAATCATGGCTATCAACAAAGGCACTATGGTTAATTTCAAAAGCAGCATGTTAACTTCTGCAAGGAAAGGTAATCGGTTTACCGGGCAATTATTTAAAACCTTACCCGGCGTTAACTTAG
>CAZTZY010000070.1:0-15559 GCA_964617765.1 uncultured Spongiibacteraceae bacterium | reverse complement strand
ATACCGGCACTACAAGTACAGGCTTTACAGGCTTCGAACTATTTATTCACACTATCTGCATGCCAGATTTGAACGATAAGGTATCGCTCTATAGATTGTATTATGACAAAATAGATCAAATTGTTATCGGTCAATCCATGAACTTTTCAATCTGTGTATTGCAGGTTGGCCGTTGCTATTTCCGACCCATCTTTCTTAAGTTTGACTTAAGTATTTTCTGATAAGCTGGGAGCCGATATAAGATTATAAAAAATCAGCCGGAGAACCACCAAAAATGACCCATGTAAAAGTTGACGGAACCGAAAAGAAAAGTACTGAAGATAAAGTTTTCGCTAATAAAGAAATGGCCGTCACAGATTTTCGTTTCGATGCGACCGTTGCAGCCGCCTTTGATGACATGGTTTCTCGCTCAGTACCCTACTATGACGAAATGCAGCGCATGGTTGTTGAACTGGCCTCCGATTTTGCCGAACCAGGTTCACGTCTTTATGATCTTGGTTGCTCAACAGCCACCACCTTGACATTGCTTGACCAAACTGTCGACCCCGATGTTCTTTTTGTCGGTATCGATAATTCTCCGGAAATGCTCACCAAGGCTCGCGCAAAACTGGATCAATTCGCACCAAAACGCCCGGTTGATCTCATTTGCCAGGATATGCACGAAAATCTGCACATCGAAGACGCTTCTGTAGTAATGATGTTATTGACGCTGCAATTCGTTAGGCCATTATATCGCGAGCGTATTATTCGCCGAATTGCAGAAGGCATGCGTCCCAATGGCGCGTTGATCTTGATAGAAAAACTGGTCGTCAGTGATTCACGGCTAAATCGCCTCTATATCGACCATTACTATGATTACAAACGCACTAAAGGCTATTCCGATGTTGAGATCACCAATAAACGCGAAGCCCTGGAAAATGTCCTTGTGCCCTATCGGTATGAAGAAAACCGCGAATTACTATTAAACAACGGCTTTGGCACTGTTGAAGAGTTTTTCCGTTGGTACAATTTTTCTGCGTTTATTGCGATTCGGAACTAAAACCAGTCAACATATTTTTCGGTTTAATCAATTTTTGGAGCCTCTATGCCACTTATTCCCATAGGAAACTTTTTCTTTAAATGGCGAAATAAAGTTTTCCCTTTGATGATGCTACTTCTTATTCTTGTTCCTCCGGCACAAAATTCAGTGTTTGGCATCAGTGAAAACCTGCTCGATATTATTGGCATCGCTACCATGCTTTTTGGCGAATCCCTTCGCATCGGCGTGGTTGGCTTGAAATACATTAAGCGAGGAGGCCGCGATAAAAAAGTGTATGCTGCCGATCTGATCACCGAAGGCTTTTTCACTGTGTGCCGCAATCCACTTTATGTCGGCAACATTTCCATTGCGATTGGTGCATTGCTGGTACATGCCCAACCCATACTCATGGTGACGGGTATTTTCCTCACGCTGTTTATCTACATTGCTATCGTGGCCGCTGAAGAAAATTTCCTGCGTGGTAAATTTGGCAATGGTTATGACGCATATTGCTCTGACGTAAATCGCTGGCTACCTAATCTTGCGCGTTTACCGGCAGCATCTGCAGGCATGGCTTTTAATGTGCGTCGGGTTATCGTCAAAGAATACCCCCAGGTCGCGGGCATCGCAGGTGGTATTGTTTTATTACTGGCTAATGAAACTTACCGGGCAAGTGGTGCAATATCCCTTTCAACCTGGGTTGAATTAGCACTGGTAATTATAATGGTGCTAGGGGTACATATAGCCAAGAAAGCCGGGCTTCTAAAGAAAAAAAGCTAGGTCCATCTACAATTAGCCGAATTCATTTTCATCAAATGGGCTTTTAATAGCCCATTATCGGCTACTTCCATTCAGCAACAATGACGAAGACAGTCATTACAGCTACAATAATTCCATCTTTTAACCGTTTGCGCTGAATTCATCATGACTGACAAAGAAACTACTCATTTCGGCTACGCCACTGTAGCCAAAGAAGAAAAAGCCACAAAAGTAGCCGAAGTGTTCCATTCTGTAGCTGCCAAATATGACATCATGAATGACCTGATGTCTGCAGGCATCCATCGCCTTTGGAAACAATTGACGATTGAAGCCAGTTGCGCGCGACGTGGCCATAAAATTCTCGATATCGCAGGTGGAACTGGAGACCTTGCAGCAAAATTCTCAAAAATTGTTGGCAAGGATGGATTAGTGATACTCGCTGACATCAACAACTCAATGCTGAATGTGGGTCGCGACAAGCTCACCGACAAAGGCATTGTCAGCAACATCCAATATGTACAAGCCAATGCTGAATGCCTGCCTTTTCCTGATAATTACTTCGATTGCATCACCATCGCATTTGGCTTGCGCAACGTTACAGACAAGGATATGGCCTTGCGTTCCATGTTTCGTATCCTTAAGCCAGGTGGCCGTTTACTGGTTCTGGAGTTTTCCAAACCTACTAATAAACTGTTAGAAAAAGCTTACGATGCCTATTCTTTCAATATATTGCCTAAAGTGGGGAAACTGGTGGCAGATGATGCAGAAAGCTATCAGTATCTGGCAGAATCGATTCGCATGCACCCTGACCAGGAAACATTGAAAGGCATGATGGCAACAGCCGGTTTTGAACAGTGTGGCTACACCAATATGACAGGCGGCATTGTGGCATTACACAAGGGCCTGAAAACCTGATGCCGGGCAAAAACCTGCAACTTAAAGCGTTAGAGAAACTGATCAATCAGGCTTTAACTCTCGACCCGTCAGCACAGACTGAATTACTCTTATTGGCTGGCAAAAGCATCCAAATCGAATGTACCGAACCGGTTTTACAAGTAGTTATCACCATCTCCTCTGATGGCATTCTTCTTGATCCTTTCGAACAGCAAACTGTTAACAGCCATTTAACGGGTGACCTTTCTGCCTTTACAGAACTATTAGGTGCACAAGACAAGGTTGCAACCCTTATCAATGGCAACCTGCGCTTACAAGGCGACAGCCAGTTATTGATGAATGTGCAAAAAATATTACAGGGCATTGATCTTGACTGGGAATTTCAGCTGGCTAAGTTAATTGGCGATTTACCTGCCCATTTTATCGGAAAAATGAGTCGCGATACCCTTGCCTGGTTACGCGCCACCCAGCCGGTTTTTATGCGCCATTTACAGGAATTCATTCTGGAAGAAGCACAACTGTCTCCCACCAAAATGGAGATCGAACAGTTTATTGATACTGTACAAAACCTGGTGGAAAAAACCGAACGACTGGAAGCGCGCATGATGCGCATCAAACAACATCCCCGTTTTCGCGAGAATACCCCTTGATTCGTCTTCTGCATATTTTATGGATTTTTGTTACCCTGCGTCTGGATGTCTTTATTGATCGCAGCCTGCTGCCCTGGTATGCAAAATTGGTGTTATTACCCATAGCGTTATTTCCACAGCCGAAAGCTTCCGCGCCTGTGCGTTTGCGTTTGGCACTGGAGCAATTGGGCCCTATCTTCATCAAGTTCGGGCAAATGCTTTCCACTCGCAAGGATTTGCTTGATGACGAACTGGCAGCAGAGTTGGCTAAATTACAGGATAATGTCCCACCTTTCCCCAGTCACGTTGCCATTAGCATTATTGAAAAAGAACTCAGGCAACCAGTAGCACTCGTTTTTGGTTCTTTTGATACAAAACCTCTGGCCTCTGCATCGATAGCCCAGGTTCATACTGCGACTCTGAAAAATGGCCAGGAAGTAGTGGTCAAAGTCGTTCGCCCAAACATACAACTTATTATCAACAAAGATATTAACCTGTTATTAATTCTCGCCAGGGCAATCCAGCGCTTTCATCCAGAAGGTAAACGCCTGCATCCAGTACAGTTAGTGGAAGATTACCGGCATACCATTCTCGATGAACTTGATTTACAACGTGAAGCGGCCAATACCTCACAATTACGCCGGAATTTCATAGATTCTGATTTACTCTATGTGCCCGAAGTGTATTGGGATTTCTGCAGTCATAACGTTTTAGTCATGGAGCGTATTTATGGTATGCCCGTCACCGATATTGAAGCCCTGCGAGCACAAGGCATCAATATGCGTACGCTCGCGGAACGCGGCGTAGAAATTTTCTTCACCCAGGTTTTTCGCGACAGTTTTTTTCATGCTGATATGCACCCTGGCAATATTTTTGTCAGTTATAAAGATCCGGAAAAACCACAATACATAGGCATTGATTGTGCCATTATCGGTAGCCTTAGCGAATTTGATCAGTACTATCTTGCCCGTAATTTATTGGCCATCTTCCAGCGTGATTATCGTTTGGTCGCAGAATTGCACGTTGAATGCGGCTGGGTTCCACCACATACACGCGCTAACGACTTTGAAGCGGCGATTCGTTCTGTCTGTGAACCCATTTTTGAAAAACCTCTGGGTGAAATTTCATTTGGGAAATTACTGTTGTATTTATTTCAGACAGCACGCCGATTTGAAATGGAAGTTCAACCGTCATTAATTTTATTGCAAAAAACTCTACTGAATGTCGAGGGACTGGGCAGGCAACTTTATCCCGATCTTGATCTATGGAGCACCGCACAACCCTTTCTGGAAGAATGGTTGCGCGAGCGCTACTCACCCAAAGCCATGCTAAAACAATTACAACGTCATGCACCCGGCTGGCTCGAACAGTTACCTCGAATTCCTGACCTGGTTTTTGAACGGTTGAACACGCCATCAATGCCCGCTACAACGCAGCGGAAAATTGATCAACAGGACGCTTTATTAAACGCCTTGAAGAATCAGCAACGATTGAATCTTGTCACTGTACTTATACTATTGGCAGCACTGGTTTATTTACTGCTTTCACGCTAAATCCTTCAATGAAATAAAAGCCAGAATGGATATTCTGGGTTACAATTACCACCAATTAATAGAACAATAATAAAATAATAAAGTCGTATTTACCCCATGCCTGCATACTCCCTGAGATCGTTCACCATTCTGTTGATTGCACAGTCAATCTCCATGTTTGGTACTTCAATAACCGGCTTTGCCCTTGGCGTTTGGGTTTTTAAAGAGGTCGGTTCGGTCACTATCTATGCCATGATTGCATTGGCAAATGCGATTCCCCTGGTGTTATTAAGTCCGATTGCCGGCGCCTTTGTCGATCGCATGAATCGAAAACTGATCATTCTTTCTGCACAAATAGCTTCCTTTGCCATCACTGCATCTTTAATGCTTTTATACTCCATGGATCTGCTGATGCCTTGGCATATTATTGCCCTGGTTGCATTAAACTCGATTTTTTTAGCGTTTGTTTTACCGGCTATCACTGCCACCATCCCGCTCATGGTTCATAAAGAACAACTGACTCGCGCTAATGGCATGATTGCCCTGGCGGGCGGTATCATTCAATTGGTTAGCCCTGCCATTTCCGGCTATTTATACGAATCCGTTGGACTGGATACTATTTTTACTATCGATTTATGCACTTATGTTGTATCACTGATAACTATTATCCTGACCTTTATCCCGCAGCCCTGCCCTATCGAAACCGCCAAAAATAAAGATGAGAATATTTTGGTTTTTCTTAAAACCGGATGGGATTACCTGAATGCAAACCCTGGCCTTAAATACACCATGTTTCTCTATTCTACGGTAGTAGCCATGCTCATGGGCATGAGCGTCATGATTCAGCCCATGATACTGTCTTTTACCTCAGCCAATATCATGGGTTATATCATGTCATTTGCAGGAATAGGGATGCTGTTTGGCAGCGTGTTGATGATTGCCCTGAAAAATATCAACCGCCATATACCCATGATTTTTGTTGCTACATTAGTGGCGGGGACATTCTCGATGCTTGCCCCTATAAGCATGACACCCTGGGTATTGGGTATTTGTGGATTCTTTATTCTCAGCTGCTTCCCTGTCTATGACGCCAATAACCGCGCATTGATTCAACGTAAAGTGCATTCAAACATGATTGGCCGGGTTATCGGTCTGCGAAATTTTGCTATGGGCATCTGCAATGGAATGGTTTTATTGGGAGCAGGGTTTCTCAGTGATAATGTATTTATTCCGTCAATGATGGATGATGGATGGCTAACCCCTTATCTTTCCGGGATTTATGGCTCAGGAGATGGCCGGGGTATTGCCCTCACCATTTCTTTATTAGGTTTGATCACTCTTATTGCAGGTATTCTTGCCTGGTTTATAAAAAGTATCCGTCAACTCGACACCCTGATGGAAGATATAGAAACGCCTGTTATGGAAGAAGATGCTATTCTTAAAACGCATCTCTAATCTTTAAAAGATTTAGAAATTTGGACTACCCTCCAATTATGATAAAACACCGATTTCTTCCAGAAACACAAACTGCATTGCCAGACCCGGGAAGTATTGACGACACTCCGGAAATCAGGGTTTACTTACCCATAAACCTCCTTGAAGATGTTCAATAATGAAAACGTCCGATACTGAAACACAGGGCAAACTTCAAATTTATTTTTCCCTGGCTGTGATTGTTCTTACTGCCTTTATATTGTTTTTTTTGTTTAACCATAAAACCAGCCCGTCAAAACCAGTCATATCCAAAGTTGTCCCGACTGTAGATGTAGTAATTACAAAAATGGAAACCCTCACCATTCCTCTTCAGGCGCGCGGCATTATTGAGCCCGAAAAACAAATGTCACTGGTTTCACAGGTTATTGGCACCGTCACGCACATTACCGATAAATTCGAAGCCGGCTCCAACTTTAAACGCGGTGATATATTATTACAGGCAGACACAACCTACCTGAACATGGAATTACAAAAAGCCAAAGCAGCCTATGAACAGGCTGCATTGCATGAACTTGAAATCAAGGCGCAAATTGAAGCCGTGGGGCTGTTAGAAGGCAATGAAAATAATAGCGCATTGGCTCAAGGCAAACCTCAGCTTGCAGTTGCAACCAGCGCCAGGGAAGCTGCATTAGCCCTCATGCAGCTGGCACAAAAACAAATGGATAATGCCACTCTTCGCGCACCCTTTAACGGCCGCGTCATGGCCCGAAATATACAGGAGCTGGAGCAATTATTTGTCGGCCGACCTCTGGCGCAAATTTATTCTACAGAGGCATATCGCATTCGTTTTCCACTGACGCAGGAGCAATTTGCGTTAGCTGGAATCCCATCAATAGATAACAAGACAAAGAGCCCATTGTTAATCAGTAATGAAAACACCGGGCAACAATGGCGCGGTGAAATTTTACGATCTGAAGGATTCATTGCCCCCAATCATATGATTTACGTTATAGCCAAAGTGTTTGCAGAAAAATCCTCTCTGGAAGAGATTGTGTCAGGAACCCTGCTTAAAATTGATATGCAAGGCAAACCTCTTCATAACGCCATTAGCTTACCTCTCAGTGCATTACACAGCGATAATACAGTTTGGGTAATATCTGCAGACAACCGCTTGCACAGCAAAAAAGTGGAGTTATTCCACCGAGGAGCTGACCATGTCTACATTGCCAGTGGCCTGCAAATTGGCGAAAAGGTAGTGATAGCCCCGATAGCTGGCGCCACTGAAAACATGCTCATAAAACAAACTGACCTCTCATCTACCATCAGTAGTATCAAAGATAAAACTGAATGAACTTCCTTATTGAATGGTTTGCCCGTCACAGCATAGCCGCCAATATGTTGGTTCTGGCGACTATTGTGGGCGGACTTCTCGCAGCGCATGAATTACCCAAGGAAATCATACCGCACATTGAACCCAATACCATCACCCTTACCTCAGGCATGCCGGGAGCAAGCCCCGCACAGGTCGAATCCTTACTGTGTACGCCGATTGAAAACGCCATAAAAACCATTAATTCGATCAAACACATACGCTCAAGTTCACTCCGTAACCAATGTGTTATTAATATGGAATTAGGCAAATCATCCGATACCGGGAAAATCATTTCTGACATTAACGCTGCGATACAATTATTAACTCTACCCCCTCAATCGACAAAGCCGCTGATTATCAATACATTGAAAGATGTGATGATTACGCGCCTTAGCGTTTCAGGTTTGGTTGACTATAAGAGTTTATTCGATACCGCAAACAATGTTGTAGATGATCTGAAATCACGCGGTATCAGCAAGATCAAGATCATTGAAGCCAAATCTCACCAAATAGCTGTTGACGTTTCTCAAATTCAACTTCAACAATATCAAATCAGCCTGGCGGAAATCGCCAATGTTTTACGGCAAAACGGCTTAAGCATTCCTACAGGCGAGATATCCTCTCATAAAGGCATATCTTCAGTGATTGTCAGTACTGAATATAACAACATCATTGAGCTTGGAAATACCATTATTCGTTCACTGCCTGACGGCACTCAATTACGTCTCAGGGATATTGCCACCATTCACGAGGAGTATTCCAATCTCGAAGCGAGTGTCAATGGTGAACCTTCTGTCGCTATCAGTATATATCAAGGTACCAATACTGATCTTTTTGAAATTTCGGAGATTGTTCATCGCTATGTTGATGAAAGTCAAAATAACTTACCTGCCAATATGAAATTGCTTGTTGTTTTCGATAATGCGCAATTCTTCAATGCCCGCATGAATTATCTGAAAACCAATTTTTTCAGCGGGCTTTTTGTCAGTTCGTTAATTCTCCTTATCTGGCTACGTTTTCGACTTGCATTCTGGATTACCGCTGATATTCCCATAGCTTTTGGCGGTGGCTTGATCTGGCTTTATCTCATGGGTGGATCAATCAACATGGTGTCAGCATTTGGCTTGATTATTGTGTTAGGCATTGTTTGTGATGATGCCATAGTTATTGGTGAAAATATTTACAGGCACCAATGCTCGGGCAAACCGGGGCTCGAAGGCGCAATAAGCGGCACAAAAAAAGTGGCTACAACAGTTATTTTTGCAGTGAGTACAACCGTACTCATGTTCATACCTTTGCTGTTTTTACCCGGCAGTGAAGGCAAACTGATGCAACCACTTCCACTGATTGTGATTGCTATCCTCATTGCCTCATTAATAGAAGCGTTGCTGGTTTTACCGACACATCTGGCTCATTATAAAATAGATAAACCCAATTCCTCTCTGGGGTATTCCATTGCAGAAAAAATGGACAGTTTCATTTTAAAGTATTATCAACCCATTTTAGTTTATGCACTAAAATGGCGATATGGAATGCTAGCCATATGTACATCGCTATTCATTATCAGTGTTAGTCTTATATTTTCAGGAACGATAAAAGTACATTTTCTCTCTGATATTGAAACTGAAATTGCCACTGGCACAGTGAGTTTTCCAGATTATGACGATATTGATAGAACAAAAAATGCTGTTAAAAGAATGGAATGGGCGGCTTTAGACTTACAACAGGAGCTTTATAAAGAATTTGGTACCGAGCAAATAATTCTGGTACGCACATTTACTGCCAGTAATGCCATTCACGGTGAAGTTTATTTAAGCCTGGCATCTTCAGGCGAAAGAAAAATTGATAGCAAAACCATTATGCAACGCTGGAAAGAAAAAACTGGCGCAATAGCCAATTCCACTGCACTGTCATTTAATTCAACAGTTCAGGTTGAACCAGGTGCCTTTAATCTCTTATTATTATCTAACGATGTAAATATGCTAGAAAAAGCATCTAGCGCATTAAAAGCCCAATTAAAAGCGTATAAAGGCGTAATAGGCAGCAGCGATACTTTTTCACAGAGCCAGGAACAAATCACCCTGACCTTGAAGCCGGAAGCGTTTGATTTGGGCCTCAACACACAGAGCTTATCTACACAGATTTACATGGCACTTGAAGGTTCGAACCTGCAAAGCCTGAATGGCGAATCCATCGTATTAAAATTGCCCAATGAAGAAAGCACTTCTCTTTGGCAACTGGAAAACCTGCCCATCCAGATCAACCCTCTAAATACCGTACCATTATCCACAATAGCCATAGTCGGTTTTGAAAAAAGCCCTGGCAATATTCTGCATATTGATGGGCAAAATATCTCTACCGTTTCTGCTACTTTGGATGAAAATAGCACCAATCAATCCGAACTTCTGGCCAAAGTAAAAAATGATTTCTTGCAAAGCATTGAACAGCAATATCCGGGAGTGGGATGGAAAATTACCGGCGCCATGGAATCTGAAATTACAATAAAAAACTATCTGGGCGTTTCTTTCATACTCTCATTAATGGCAATGTTTATTTTGCTTTCTGTATTTTTAAATTCTTATTACCAGCCATTCATGATTTTTACAGCCATACCTTTTGGCATTATAGGTGCATTGTTAGGCCATCTTTTATTTGGGCATCAACTCACATTATGGTCACTGGCCGGTATGATTGCCGTAAGTGGCATTGTGGTGAATAACAACATGGTTATTATCTTTTTTATCAATGATCGCGTTAAAGCAGGGGAAGATCTGACCAGCACAATCTTAAAAGCGGGCTCAGACCGTTTCCGCCCCATTATGCTGACTACCATCACTACTTTTGCAGGTGTATTCCCGACCATAGCCGGCAATAGTTGGGAAACACAATTCCTGATTCCATTAGCCATTTCTATTGGTTGTGGCGTTGTCTTTGCTGCAATAATGACCCTGTTTCTGGTGCCGTGCCTTTATATGATTTCTCAGGATATCAAAAATTGGACCCTGGAAAATGCTAAATGGATTCCAGTAAAAAAGTAACAGGGCCATCATTAAGCAGGGATACCTGCATATTTGCAGCAAATTGACCGGTAGCAATTTTATCAATCTTGTAACCGGCGCGTGCTGCATTCACAAAATAATCATATAGCCGTTCTGCCTCAGCGGGAGTAGCGGCCAAAGAAAATCCGGGACGCAATCCTTTATCAGTTTCTGCCATCAATGTGAACTGTGAAACAATCAGCAAGCCTCCCTGGGCTTCCTGTACATTTCGGTTCATCTTGCCATTGTCATCCGGGAAAATTCGGTAATGCAGGATTTTATGGAGGAGCTTGTCGGCAATCTGTTCATTATCAGCGTGTGCTACGCCCAGAAATACCAACAAGCCTTTTTCAATGCTTCCTGAAAGCTTTTCATCAACAGCCACAGAAGCATGGCTTACTCGTTGAATCAAAGCTCGCACGAAACTAACTATTAACGCGATGCGCGCTTGCGATCATTTTCTGTTAACAGCTTTTTACGCACCCGAATCGATAATGGTGTTACCTCAACCAATTCATCTTCTTCAATAAATTCCAAAGCTTGCTCCAGAGTCTGCTTGATCGGCGGTGATAACGTCAACGCTTCATCAGTACCGGATGCACGCATATTGGTCAGCTGCTTGCCTTTGGTAGGATTTACCACCAGATCATTATTGCGCGAATGGATACCCACAATCTGGCCTTCGTATACTTCTACACCAGGGCCTAGAAACATTCGACCACGATCTTGCAAACCGAACAAACCAAACGCCAGTGTCTTGCCGGCAACCATCGAAATCAACACGCCATTCTGACGTTTAGCGACTTCTCCTTGTGCCACTTGACCGTAATGATCAAAAATTGATGACATAATGCCAGAGCCTGATGTCATGGTTAAAAACATGCCACGAAAGCCAATTAAGCCCCGTGAAGGAATCATAAATTCCATTTTTACACGGCCTTTGCCATCCAATTCCATATTACTCATTAAGGCCTTACGCAAGCCCATTTCTTCCATGATTTTACCCTGATGCTGTTCCTCTACATCGATCATCAGTAATTCATAGGGCTCCTGAGTCACGCCATCCACCACTTTCTGGATAACTTCAGGGCGCGATACACCCATCTCGAAACCTTCACGACGCATGGTTTCAATCAATACTGACAAATGCAATTCGCCGCGACCCGAAACAATGAATTTATCGGCACTGTCACCTGGCTTAACACGCAGAGCCACGTTATGGATAAGCTCTTGTTCGAGGCGATCCTTGATATTACGCGAGGTCACCAATTTGCCTTCCTGACCAGCAAAGGGTGAGTTGTTCACCATGAAGGTCATACTCACCGTTGGCTCATCCACTAACAAGGGTGGCATGGCTTCAATATTGTCAGGGTCACACAATGTGTCTGAAATACCCAAGGGGGCGATACCTGTTACACAAACGATATCACCGGCAGTTGCTTCTGGCACTTCAACACGCTCAAGGCCGTGATAACCCATTACCTGCAATACTTTGGCCTTGCGGGTTTTACCCTCAGCATCAACTACCACAACTTGCTGGTTAGGAATCAACTTGCCACGCGTAATACGACCGACTCCGATAACGCCAACATAACTATTATAATCCAGCGCGGAAATCTGCATCTGGAATGGGCCATCGCTATTGACTGCTGGAGCTGGCACTTCATCAATAATCATCTGGAATAATGGCGTCATGTCCGCCGCCATATTGTCGGGATCAGTGCCGGCAATACCGTTAATGGCTGAAGTATAAATAACAGGGAAGTCGAGTTGCTCATCGGTAGCTCCCAAACGGTCAAAAAGATCAAACACCTGATCCATTACCCAATCAGGACGCGCACCAGGACGGTCAATTTTGTTGATAACAACAATGGGACGCAAACCTTGCTGGAACGCTTTTTGTGTCACGAAACGTGTCTGTGGCATCGGCCCATCCACCGCATCGACCAACAAACAAACCGAATCAACCATCGACATAACCCGCTCAACTTCACCACCAAAATCGGCATGACCCGGGGTATCAACGATATTAATTGCGTAATCATTCCATTTGATGGCCGTATTTTTGGCAAGGATGGTAATTCCCCGCTCTTTTTCCTGATCATTGGAATCCATGATGCGCTCAGTGCCTTGATCTCGACGATCCAGAGTGCCTGATTGGGAAAGAAGTTGATCGACCAGAGTAGTTTTACCGTGGTCAACATGGGCGATAATGGCAATATTTCTACGTTTCTCGATCACGAGTGGATACCTATTGTTAAAGAGTCTTGAAAATTTGGCGCGGATTATACTCGAGATGACCTAATAAACCCATGACAATAGGTTCAGGCTTGTACAAATAAAAACCAGTGGGGATTTATTATTACACCCATTGAGCCAATACCGTGTCTTCGTAGCACCTATCTCTGGCAGTCTTTCATAGAAAATATATTAACTTGTTGTTTTTATTCACATAAAAATAACAATAAATTAACTTTGGGCAATACTTAATGGCCATTAATGCCATCATTCAATCCATTAATTTTTTAAGATTAAATATATTGTGCGGGATTTCGACTATTTCAATTTAATAGCACCCCAAAAAATCAGGATTGCTCAGGGGGAGCAAGGAAGCACCGCGCGCAGAACTGCCGTTTACACCAGTAAAAAAGGATTCGAGCACATAGTTGTTAAGGGAATATACGATTTTTAGGGATGGCCTTAATTATAATTATGATTTCACGTAGATATTGCATATGTATATGTACCTATAATAACTTCTGTAATGGTAAAGTATGGGATATAGAAACCCCCGATTTAATAAGCACTGTACATTATTGCTAACTTTGAGCTGATCCAATGGGGCATAGTTATCGACCCATGAAATGGTTTCATTAGCAAAACAATGAGGATTTAATTGCATGAAACATTTATCCGTTTTTTTGAAAATACCTCACCTCGTCTGTTGCCTGTTTTTTATGTTTTTGGGCAACTCAAATGCCCATGCAGAAGATGTACAGTTCGACTGCCAAACCAATCCCATCCTTAATCTGGAATTTTGCAAGCCATCCAATGTCAACTTACCCCTGAAACCCTTAAATGACTTAGCCAGCAGCATCTATGACTTATTAGATTTGGGTGGCGCAAATACCTTACCTGCATCTATCACTTCGACATGCATTCCAGATATATCAAATCCGCTTGCCGCTAACTGCACCCTGAGCAGCGGCACTCAAGTGGCTGGCGAACCTGTTTTTAGTTTTAATTGCGCTATAGACACAGGCAACATTGCCAACAACTACACCCCTTCAGCTAATTGCCAGTTACTGAACTCTGGCTTTACAACAGCCATGAAAATGACCTGCGGAAAAGACCCGCAAAAACCCACCAACGGAAGCTGTACATTTAAACTGGACAAACAACCTATTCTTGATCAAATGATCAATACCGGAGAGTTTGACCGATTAAGTGCTAACGAAAATGCTATAAATGGCGCATTCTGGACATGCTTAAACAGGATTGGCAATACCCCGTTAATACAGGCACAGTGCGATCAATTATTACTTGATTTAATGAATCCCGATACCCAATCACAAGTTGCACTCAAGCTTATTGATTTATTCGAGCGTATTACTCCAAAAAATACTGATGTTTCGTTAGATATCAGTCTGGCAGCAGTTAATAATTCCATTCAAAATATACGCGCCCGATTAAACCAGCTGAGAAATGGTCATGAGGGCAATGCAGTAAACCTGCAATTTTTTGATGGCCAGCAATGGCTGGATAAGGGTGCATTGCTGGCACAAAACTCACTCTCGATGAATGATGCTAGCACCGAGAAACCGACAAAAAACATGAGTGAATATGGTCGCCTGGGCCTATTCCTGAATGGCACTGCGATTAAATCTCAACAAGATGCCAACACTATTGAAGACAGCCATGATGCAGATACACAAACCGTCACTTTTGGAATGGACTATCGCATTACCGAACAATGGATTGCAGGAGCGGCAGTCAACATATCACAATCAACAGCTGATTATGGCAACAACGCTGGCGACCTGGATAGCGACAATATCGCCATGATCGTTTATGGCAGCTACTATGTAGAAAACTGGTACTTCGATGCAAGCGTGAATGTCAGCAACGATAGTTATGAGCAACAACGCCATGTAGATTGTTCGTCGTGCATACCTATCAATTTTGTTCAAACCTACAGCTCTGAATTTGATGGCTCACAAAGCACTTTCTCTCTGGGTGCCGGTTATCAATGGAATCAAGATGCATGGGGAATTATTCCTTTTATCCAGCTAAATCAATCCACTCTTAAAACTGATGCTTATGAAGAAACTCCATCAAGTACTGGGGCAGGCGCACTCTACGCATTAAGCATAAGTGACCAGAAACGGGAATCAAGCACCGTAAAGTTTGGCACTAACGTTCAATATGTATTTGCCACGCCTCAAGGCGTCATCATTCCATTAATCAGTCTTCACGCAGTAGAGGAATTTGAAGACAGCGCCAATGTTGTTACAGGCCGATTTGCTGGCAATATCGCTACTGATGCAGGATTCAACCTGACCACTAACGATATCGATAAGCAATATTTCATTCTTGGCGCAGGCTTTAACTTTCAACTAAAAAACGGTAATGCCGGATTTATTAACATTCAAAGTACGGAGGGTTATGACAACCTGAATCAACTGCAATATACCGCAGGGTGGCGCTGGGAAATCTAGGGGAACTCTGAATAACTCCTGACTGCCCCTCTGAACCCTTCACGGGCTCAGGGCAGGCTCCGAAAATGAACTTGTTCAACTCAACGTGTAAGATTTTTCACTGCGTCCGAAATGACAGTTATTCTGCGTTTCAATAGAAGCAATTGTTATCCCTATTGATAAATG
>CAZTZY010000069.1:0-15724 GCA_964617765.1 uncultured Spongiibacteraceae bacterium | reverse complement strand
AAGATCAATAGGGTCAGACTCGTTTGAAATTGTTTTTCCTAGTGACAGGCAAAAATGAAAGCAAAGAAGAATAATCAACGCGATTAAGGCAACCTGACTTTCACATGATTTAATTGCAAGGTAGGAGCAATTCATGAATTGCCCCTACAAATTGACATAAGCTATCTCTAGATGTAATTCGTTATGCAGATTACCACCTTTATTAAATGCATTGATACAACACTATGAATATCATCAACCTGAAAACCATACCTCAACATATTCCTGTTCTTGCACGTTGGCATCATGAGCAATGGTCTTACCTGAATCCCGGTTACAGCCTGGAAGCGCGCACTGCCGAAATGCAACACTATCTTGGCGAGGCTTCAATACCTGCCATGTATGTGGCTATTGATAATTATAACCTTCTTGGCTCAGCGGCGATTATCGCCAGTGATATGGATACGCGACCTGAATTAACGCCGTGGCTGGCGAATATGTTTGTGAATCCGGATTATCGCAAGATGGGCATTGGTTTGGCGCTGGTGCAACATGTGGTTGCCGAGGCACGACAACAAGGGTTGGCAAGGCTTTACCTGTTTACTCCCGACCAGGAAGCCTTTTATGCAAAACTGGGCTGGTATACGCTATTTAAAGAACCGTATCGCGGTGATACGGTGACGATTATGCAAATCGATTTGGCGAGTGTAACCTGATTATAAATGGATTTAATCGAAGGTAGGGGCAATTCATGAATTGCCCGTACAAATTCACCTAACCTATCTACATAGTGATTTACAGTTTGGTTATCACACCGGTATCGGCATCAAGCCGGATTCTATCGCCGGTCTTGAATATTTCGGTGGCGCCCTGCGCATTCACAATACAGGGCAAGCCGTATTCTCGCGCTATAACGGCGCCGTGTGATACCGCACTGCCGACATTGGTAACCAGACCTGCGATTAAACTGAAAAACGGTGTCCAGCCGACATCGGTGACCGGTGCTATCAATATCTCGCCGGGCTGCAATGCAGCTGCCTCGGTAACATTGTTAGCCACACGTACTATACCTTCAACCACTCCCCTGCTCACCGGGCGGCCTTGCATTTGTCCGTCTTGCAGGCTGATTTTGGCTTGCTCTATAGGCACCGGTTTGCCAATGGAAACATCGGGGAAAATCAGGCGCTTCTGGAACTCATGAGCCAAACGGCGTTTTTTGGCCTTTTCAACCAGGTCGGGTTGTTGGCCTGAAAGGAACTCACCGAGCTCTTCATTCAGGAAATATAATACCAGTTCGGCATCATCGATCTTGCCTTCCTGCAGCATTAATTGGCCCAGATGACGATAGGCTCGCTTGATAATGTGGGTGGCCTTCACCATCATGGATTTGCTGTATTCACGTCGACGTATAGCAGCATGCGCCTTGGGCAACAGGAAGCGCACCAACCAGGGCTGGCTGGCAAGATCGATATGTGCTTCGTCAAACACTTTCCTCGAGTTGCCATAACGGCTCATTAACGAGGCTTGCATCGAGGCAATCAGTTTTTCCGGCTCATCTATCCAGGCCTTTTCCTGCAAACACAATTCGCGATAACTGCGATGCCCGTGCAGGTGCATAAAACTTTCAAAGGCTACGGCTATGCTACCGGCTTCTCGACTGTTGATCCATGCCAATGCCTGTGCCGTGCTAACATCATGGAAATGACTTTTGCCTTGCGCGTGGGCCGCGATAAGATCAACCACCTGATCGAGTTGTGCCACCAGCATTGCGCTTTCTACCTGTTTTGCACCAGCAAATAATTTTGCCGCCATGGCCTGGTGTTCACTGGAAGGTGGACGCTGCCCCTTACTGATGACGTTTTGTAATATACCTTCCAGGAGACCCGACATAGCCGACGACTGTAAATGGATGGTAGTGGCTTCTTGCAACCAGGGCAGTTTCTTTTGTATCTCTTGATACATAGGCAGGCTATCGTGTTGGTATTCCACAAAGAAGGCTTTCATTCTCATGGCCAGGTCAGTCACTTTTTCATGCGCTTCAGTAACAAACCGATAAAAATCCCTGATACCGAATATTCTACGAACGATATTTTTTTTATTTGCTGGCTCTACAAGCTCTGGAATAGTAAAACCACAAATACTTTGCGCAGTCTCTTCCGCACGCGCCAGCACACTGTAGCGCGATGCATCAAGGCTGGCTGTTAGATTAAGGAACATATGTCCGCCGGCATAGGCAATATGCGACATCCCCGGGTATTGGTCGAAATCAATAGCCATAAATCGTGCCTGCATATAGTTCATGCTGACTTCGAGAAACCTGCCTTGCACAGAATAAGTTAAGGGACAGCTGGGGCCCGGAAAAATCTCACCGATGTTGCAGCGTGTGAAGACATGCGCGGCATCATTGACGGTATCCAGCTCATGCAGGTCACTGCCTATGGTGGTAATCGGACGGGCCTGCAACCAGAATAACTGGCCAGCTTTATCAATCGCCCACTCCATATCGAGTGGCTCACCCATGCGTTTGGCCGCATCGCGGGCGCCACTGGCCAATTGCGTAATCGCTGTTACTGTTAACAGGCGGCTGTCGCCTGCCAGCATCTCATGCAATATTTCATTATCGTTAGAGAGCAGGTAATGATCAGAACTCGCCTCACCACTCACCAGCGCTTCGCCCAAACCATCAATGGCATCAATCACCAGACGGTCATAACGGCCGGATACCGGATCGACCGTAAATAACACGCCGGCAAAGGCAGCATCCACCATATTCTGCACCACGATACACATGGTGGATTCCTGCTGGTGTTCTCTATCTTGTTGATAGGCGGCTGCCCTGTCGTTGGTTAAGGAGTGCACACAGGCATCAATGGCTTGTTGCAAGGCTGCATCGCCCTGAACATTGAGAATGGTTTCAAATTGACCAGCAAAGGAATTATCACCGGCATCTTCGCCCAGCGCGGAGGAACGTACTGCCACTTTGCCGCCACCGAGCATGCCGTAAGCCTGCGCCAGGTCATGCGGATATAAACCCGCCTGCGCGTTGACGATGACAAAACCTTTGGGCACCGGCAAGTCCAGTTTGATCAGTTGCGCCAGGCCTTTAGCCTTGCCGCCAACAGCTTCATCAATAATGTTTTCGAGGGTTAATATATAGGGTACTGGCCTGCCTGACATAATCTTCCTTTAAAGCACAACTATTGTTATTTTCTTAATCGTAGCGTTAAAAGGCAGGTTGAACAAATATCATTTTTTTCATGAATAAATGGCAATATCGAGGGCTGTAATTGGCCTCATTTGTCGGACTAAAGTGCGACCTGCGGGCCATAAATACACACATTCATTTTATTCTGGCAATCCCTGCGCAGGTCAGGCTTCAGCCTGGCACCCAGAACAACGATCCCTGTTTATCCACTCTTTTTCAACAGCTGCGGTGCCATCACTTCCATCATGTTTTTGATGCCGTCTTTCCAGTCCATGTCTGTTGGGCCAATCAATTCAACCATTTTGCTGGTGTCGGCAGTCAGGTTGCCCAGGGCTTTTTCGGTGTTGTTGAACGCGGGCTTCAGGCCGGTTAATTCACCCATATAGGCACACCACTCTTCGACAGACACCTTTTGCACACCGGCCAGGTTGACTGTCGTGGTATTAATACTGGCGGCACCGAGTAGATACGGAATCTTTTTGACATAATCGTTAGAGTGAATCGGGCTATAACCGTTGGGCGCTTCTGGATGCACGTCGATGGGCATACCATTTTGCATCATCATCAAATGGAAATACGGCCAGCAGGGAAATGGCCCATAAGGCACATTCAGGCGCGCGATGGTCAACGGTACTTCAAATTCTTTCGCCACAAAACGGGCAACGGTTTCAGCAGCTATTTTGGAGATACTGTAGGTTTCAAACAGGTTACGGTGATTATCACCCAGCGGTGAGGTTTCACTACGTGGCTCGTGCCCGGCATATTCGTATACCGCAGTAGAGGAAACATGCAAAAAGGCATCTACATCTCTATATTTCAACATCAAACGGCCTAACGATTCGGCATTAACTGGCAGATCGATATGCCATTTTCCGGATTTGGCCACTGCCAGGTTCAGCACATAATCCATATCGGCAGGCAGGTTTTGCCAGGATTCAGCACCGAGATCGAGAAATACCGGTTCGGCCCCGAAACTTTTTATCTTGTCTTTATCTTCGGATTTTTTATACCGCGCGCCGGCAAACACTTCGTTGTTTTTGGCCAGGGCTTGCACGATGGGTTGCGCTACAAAACCGGTCGCGCCGGTAATCAGGATACGTTTTCCTGATAGTTCTACGGGATTCACTGTCATCTCGGTTCTCCTCAAAAAGTGACTTTCATCATACTGCAAGCAAGCTCTTTGCTGTCATCCATCTGGGTGAAATCAGGAAAACTGAATAATTTTAGAAGCTTAGGCGTTTATTTTAGTTTTTTATTTTACAAACCCACATAACTGTCTATATTTTAATCAGGATGATCGTTTTTTGAGCGTTTTTTTCATGTTGAGTTCGCTGATAGCCAAGAATCGCAATGTACTGTTTACTAACGGCTTCAGCGCCTTTTCGCTTAAAAAAGTACAAGTGCAGTTTCGCCAGCTACAAACACCTCACCCCAATCCGCAAAATATCCAGCAACTGAACTATCTGGTGAATGCTTATCTGTTTCGTGAATTTAACACCCGCTGCCAAAACACAAGCTCTCTTCCACCGGTATTACAGGTGTTAAAATCTCCAGGTTATCGCGCTACTTGTATACAGCGCATGCCCACCACGCTGAATAAATTATTGCGCGAACAAATTACTACACGGGATAACAATATCCTGACTGCACATATTGCCCTGTCTGCTGAAAGCAAACAGCAGGCGTTACACCTCGCCAACCACTTTCCCTTTATTCATCGTACGCCGTGGTTTAATCACTTCAGTGAACTACAAGCGCTCGATAACGAAGAATTTTCCGCCTTGTTGTGCGCCACTTTATTGCAGCAATATTGCCTGCACCGTGATAGTTCTGCTGCGGAGATCCAGCTGTTTTCACAAGGGGTGTGCAGTGGTTATATCAATCTTCAACTGGCGAAAGAACAAGGCTTTAATCCTTTGCATGCTTTTTTAATGCCGTTGATTCATTTTATCGGTTTGTTGTTAATACACCGTGAACTCGATAAATCGGCGATTTTGCCGAATGCTCAACAGCTACTCACTGAAATCGATCAGATGAATCTGAAACTCGGTTACTGGATTGCCAAGGATTGGGGTTTACCGGAAGATATCCTGAGTACCTTGAAAGAACGCTTCATGATGCCTGAACAATTAACTCTGTCGGGTGAAATGATGCAAAAAAGCGAACATGCCTATCTGGCTATTTTGCTGTGCCAGCAAGGCCTGCTGAATCGTAAACAGACTGAAAGTTTTTTACGCGCCATGAGCATGGATCATCATGGTTTTCTGGAACATGCTGGCATTACCCACTAATCCTTGATATTCCTGCTATTAAGGCACTTCTAAAAACCAGAATTTTTCGGGAGAGCATGGAAGCACCTCGCGCAGAACCGCAATTAACTCGAAGTCAATGAAGTGTTGAGCACGGTGCTGACGCAGCTATCATGGAAAATAGGGTTTTTAGAGGTGCCTTAACTACTGAATCCCGCCTTTACAATCCTTGTACAAAATCTCTACAATGCGCCCTGCAAAGCTTACAAATCTGTAATAAAGCACAATCCGAGGAAAGAACAATGCGTCGAGTTATTTTTAATCAAAAAGGTGGCGTGGGAAAATCCAGCATCAGCTGTAATCTGGCAGCCGTGAGCGCATCCATTGGTTATAAAACCCTGCTGGTTGACCTGGACGTGCAAGGCAATTCCAGTTACTACCTGGGTATGGACACACACTCACAGGAACACCGCGATTCGATGGAAGGTTCGGTAGCGGAATTATTGAAACAAACCTCGGGCAACTGGTTTGGCGGCAAAAAAAACCTGAATGATTTTATCTATGAAACCGCGTTTGAAAATCTCGACCTAATGCCTTCCAACCCGGCGCTGGAAACCATCGAAAAGGAACTCGAAAGCAAATACAAGATCTACAAACTGCGTGATGCCTTGCAAGAGCTTTCCAAAGAATACGACCGTATTTACATAGACACGCCGCCGAACTTCAATTTCTACAGTAAATCAGCACTCATCGCAGCTGAATCGGTAGTGATTCCTTTTGATTGTGATACCTTCTCGAAATCGGCCTTGTACAACCTGCTGAATAACATTGAAGAACTGCAACAGGATCACAACCCTAACCTGCGCATTGAAGGCATCGTGATTAACCAGTTCAACAGCATGGCTAAACTGCCCACAGAGTTGATAGATGAACTGCGCGCCGAAGGCCTGCCGGTTCTCGATGCCTACCTGAATTCTTCCATCAAGATGAAAGAATCACACCGTGAACAAAAACCGTTAGTGTATTGTGCGCCCAGCCATAAACTGACCGACCAGTTCCGCGAATTGTTTGATTTGATTGAAGACACCACGGAAGCGGCCAATCGCAAATAAGATTATCGATTGCGCAAAAAAAGGCCGGTTTTTACTGGCCTTTTTTATTTGAGTATGGAACATTGCACAAACATTCAGCGGGATTTTATGGGTAGGGGCAATTCATGAATTGCCCCTACAATATTTCGCTGGTGTGATATCTATCTAGCTCCCATTGCAGTGGATTATTGATGACGTATTCAGCAATGCGGTTATAGGCAGATTCATTTCTTATAATGTGTTCGTAATAATTGCGTTGCCATACCGGTTTTCCTGGCATTTGCCGTAGCTGGTTAATCTGTTTGGACGAAACCATTTTAAATCGACCTGTCAATTTCGGTAACAACATCTGCCTTCGTATAAGTCTATCCACACTGTCGACCGGCTTTTGTAGGGGCAATTCAAGAATTGCCCCAATATGCACAATGCCATGAAAATGGTTAGGCATAACCACATATTCACCCAATGTAACACCGGGATAATGCCAGGCAATACTACGCCAGCATTCTTCAACGATTTCCCCATACTCATTCAAAATCATGCGACCATCGATAACCTTACCCAATAATGGATAATTGCCTTGTGTACATACCGTAATGAAATAGGCTCCCGGCTTAGAATAATCATAATCAGGCAACCGGCGGCTTTGCCGTTGTCGCAAATCGATGCTGGATGTCATAACACGTTCCTTGTGTTGTAATGGGTTTTATGATGATTTCATACAAGGTAATTCGTGAATTACCCCTACGGTACATTATGAACGTAATGTCTATCCCATTTCCATTTTTGAGCCTGGGAGATTGCGTATCATTTAGCGAAATTTTATTTGTAGGGGCAATTCATGAATTGCCCCTACGGTGCATTATTAACGTAATCCCTGTCCCATTTCCATTTTTGAGCCTGGTAGATTGCGCATTCATTTAGCGAAATTTTATGTGTAGGGGCAATTCATGAATTGCCCCTACTTTATCAGAATTCTTTCTTCACCGAAAAGGCATCAAAATAAAACCCGAAGCGCTCATGTAATTCTGCAGGTTCCACGCCAAAATCGCCTTTCAGGTTATACACCACTTGCCCGTATTTACCGCGCGGATGATGCTGGATAAAATCGGCCAGTTCCTTTTCTGCCTGAGCTGTCATCGGCAAACCGGCTTTAGCGTATATCTTCCTGACCATGTCCATATCGTTAGCCATAAATTCATCAAATGGCACATCGATACTGTGTTCTGCCGGAATTTTTCCCCGGTCACTCACGCAGGCTTGCAGCAAATGTTCTATGCGGTCTGTCCAGTAGTGTAACAGTTCCTGCATCAACACTTTCTTGCGATTGATGCGCTGCCCATACGCCAGCATGGTAATGCTGGATTGAATAACTGCCACCGGATCGCGATGGGTAATCACCACCGTTGCATCAGGGAATACTTTTTGCAGCACCGGCAACTGCTCGAGATGCTGAGGACATTTCAACACCCAGCGCGGCTTGGCTTTACCGTTGTGTTTATCCTGCCATTGCAGCAATTTGAGTACAGTTTTCATATATTCATAATGTAGCGTTTGGTCGTGTCGGTAATAATCTTCGCGCCAGCGTGGCGACATCGCCAGCCACTCGAAATTATACGAGGCAAAATCCGGCCCCATCAATTCCAGCTCTTCGTGGATATGGTCAGGATCCATCGGATGCATGGCCGCTACCAGCGGCGTGATTTGCTGAGTCATATCCCATTGTTTTTGGCAGCGCTTGTAACGCGGATCAACGCCATCCTCACCCACCGGCTCTAACGGTGAAAGTACAGGTTCAAACGATTCCCACAAAGGCAAGGAACGCAAACGGCTGTCTGCCGCCATCAGGTTAAGCAGGTGTGTTGTCCCAGAACGCGGCAAGCCACAAACAATAATCGGTTGTGCAATGATTTCATCATGGATTGCAGGATGTTTGTTGAGCACATCCTGTATCAGCAGGCGATTACGCGCATACAATACCAGTTTGTTGCGCAGTGACAGCTTGCCCAGATTAGTCAAACCTTCATCACTGCCCCATTCATCACACAGCAATTGCAGCCGGCGCATAAAATCCTGTGGGCCGAAATCGTCCATGCCGGTTTTGCGGCGGGCATCCGCGAGGATACTGTCTACCGAAAAATCTACAGAGAGGGTTTCAGTAAACTGCAATGCTTCACGCTGCATGTCTGTCAGCTGTGGATTGGCAAGGTCATTGATAATGATTTTTTCGGTCATCACTCGCTCCTTTCCAGCTGTTTTTGTAAACGCCGGATCTGGTGTTGCAGCCAGCCGGCTTCCCAGAAATTCCCGCCACCGGAACGTGCCAGCAGTGCTTGATGTACTGTAAGGGATAACTGCAAGGCAGGCTTATATTGTTTGTTAGCTACAATTGCGGCTTCTGCCAACAACAAGGCCTGTTCAATATCACCGGCTTGCAATTTTTGCTGGCCGCGCCTAATCACCGCATCCATACCTGCCAGCTCGACTAAATCGGCATAAACGGCTACCGGCTGCGTGGGATACAATTCACTGGTCGCCTGTGCCTTGAACCAGCCCATATAACTTTCCCATATTGTGCGCACCGCCCAGCTCACCTTGCCGTAACCTTCACCAACACGCAGGTGCGCAGGCAATTGCACCTCACGCATCAGCGTGTAAATATCCTTGCCGCTATTCATGCCCTGCAGGGTTTGTGTATGCACATAATAGACAGCACCTTCCAGCCTGTCGATACAGGCTCGGATAAAATCACTACCGATAATTGGCTCAAAATGCCCGGTAATCATCAGCTCTGGCGACAGCTCACGCACACGGCGCAACGATGACAGATAGAGCTCAATCGAGCGGTACTTGTCGCCCCTTATGGTATTGATGTTAGGAAAATGTGGAAACAGCGGGCCAAACACATTGCCACTGAACAGGATTTTTAATTGCGGCAACCACACCACACAGCTATCAATGGTTTCGCCACCCGGTGTAGCGAAGACTTCAAAATCCATTCCACCACAGTAAAAATGGTAGCTATCATCAAAGGTGATATCGGGCACGGGTTTATCCTGTACCAGTGCCTGCGGATTTTCACGCGCTACGGCGATAGCGCCATCGATGGTTTTCTGGAACCAGATATAAGCTTGCGAGGATCGTACTTTCTGGATGCGCTCATCATCTTTCTGGCAAGCGGCATTATTCTGCTGGGCGATCACTTGTGTTTCAGCGCTGCGAAAATGCGCCACACCGCCCACATGATCAACATGGCCTTGTGTCAGTACAATATAGGGTGTAGGCCCCACACACACAGCATCAAATACCCGCTTGTGGGTCAGCGCTTCAAAACCCATGCCGGTATTGATAATCACCCGCCCGGCATCGGTCAACACCATATAGGCGTTAGACGTGCCTGGCGACATCCAGATACGTTCATGTATCTGTATCGCCTGTACGGCATTGGCAGGCTCCATTGAGGCGAAGCCTGCACGTTTATCGATCAATTCATCTATTTGTTGCTGGATATCAGTCATTATTTTTCTCCATCATTATTAACAGACAGCATGGCGCTGATGGCAATCACCAGCTGGTTTACAAACAACTTTGTTTGCTGTTTGCGCTCATTGTCACTCATGGCTAATTGCAGGGTGGCCTGGTCGGCCAAGGCATGAAACAGGAAACTGCCCACCAGTTGCATGCGCATTTTTTCCTGTGCAGCAGGCAATGCCGATACCAGCGGTGCCAGCGCCCGCATCAGGCTATCGCTTTTGCGGGTATTACTTTGGCGCAAGCGATACAGGTGCATATCGGCATTGCCGAGCAACTGTGCGTTGATGCGCAGGTAGGCCACTCCACCGTCTTCATCCTGCATTTTTGCTGCCAGCGGTAATACCAGTGCCTTGACCACATCGGGCAAAGTCACTTTTTCTTGCCGGGATAAATTATCGAGCATGGCTTCACGCTCGGCTGTCACTTGTGGCGCATGGCGATCAAGCACCGCCTGCAACAAAGCTTCGCGGCTGCCAAAGTGATAATTCAGTGCCGACTTGTTTTTTTGCCCGGCCTCGCGGGTGATTTCATTCATGGATACCGCATCAATACCGTGAATGGCAAACAGCCGTTCAGCGGCTTTTACCAGTGTTTCACGGGTTTGCAGGGTATCGCTGCGCAAGGTGCGCACCTGAGCATCATTCATCTCATATATTCACTTGTTGACTACTTAAGGCAAGTGTATTAAATTTTATCGTAATAGCAAAGAGGAATTTTTTATGGACAGGCAAAGCACCATTAACCTGATCAAACGCCTGATTGAACGGGTGAACACCAACACCATTGATGAAGCCGACAGCATGATACTGGAAGATGTTGCCGACTTTCTCAGCCCGCAGCGTTTTGCCCGCGAACGCCAACAGTTTTTTCTTAACAGTCCGCAAGTGATTGGTTTTGCCGGCGAAGTGAAAGTCCCGAACAGTTTTCTTACCGGTGAAGTGTTGGGCACACCGGTAGTGGTTACGCGTGATGCTGATGGCAAGTTGCATGCCTTTGTGAATGCCTGTGCGCATCGTGGTGCCAAAGTGGCACATGGCCATGGCAATAAACCGAAAATGATTTGCCAGTTTCATGGCTGGACATATGCCATGAACGGCGAACTCTACGGCAGGCCACAGGAAAAGTGTTTTAATAAAGCAGGCCCACAATGCAACCTGAAAAAACTGCCCGTCTCTGATAAATCAGGTTTACTGGTGATTGGACTTGACCCGGATATGCCGCAAAGTACGGTGGATAACCATCTGGTGGATATCCAGCAAGAATTCGCAGGTTTCGGATTCCAAGACATGAACTCACTCGAAACCCGCCGTTTTGAAGTGAAGGCTAACTGGAAAATCATCGCCGGTCTCAGCTACGAAAGTTACCACTTCGCCACCTTGCATCGCGACAGCGTGGCTCAATGGCTGAGCCACCATTATGTGTGCGATTTTTTTAACAACAAACACAGCCGCTGGTCTTTCGCATTAAAAGGCATTGAAAAACTGTTGCAAAAACCCGAAAGCGAATGGCCTAACGCTATGCCTGGTGCGGTGAGCCATGCCCTGTTCCCCGGCACCGTGGTTATCACCAACCCGGAAGATGCACAGATTATCCGTACTGAACCTGGCAATACACCCGATACCTCGGTGGTGTATTACACCGGGGTTTGCCGCCATATCGAGAAAAAAGACAGCGCCCTCGCCGCTTATGATTTTGGTGGCAAGGCGTTTGAGAATGAAGATTTACCGGCAGCGATTGAATGCCAGCAAGGCTTGAGTGCAGGCCGAGAGGTTATTCATATCGGAACTAATGAAGCAGTTGTACAGTTTTGGCACAGACTGTGGAAAGAAAAGCTCAAGTAAAATTATTCTTAACATGAACAACACCCCAATCTTATCATGAGAAAATCACCCCTTTGCCGGGTACATTATTTCTAAAGAGCCTCTGAATAACTGTCATTTCGAACCCTTCACAAATTCAGTGCAGGCTCCGTGAGAAATCTAACTATTTGAATTAAAAAGATTCTTCACTTCGTTCAGAATGACAAAAGGGAGTTATTCTGAGGCCACCTAAAACTTGCTCATATTATCAATGAATTCTGCCACAGAAATATTCTTTTGATTCTGTTTTTTATTATTCGCGTCAGGAGTAACGCTGACATTGGAGATGACATTGTCTTGCGTTCTAACCAAAAACCGCGGATATCCGTTGCCGTTCATCTTTTTGAACAATGCCATTTCAGCTTTACCATGTTCGGGATTGATTTTAACCTTCACATATTTCTCAATAGCTTCCTGTGCTTCTGGCTCAGGTAAAATGTTTTTATCCACAGCAATACAAAATTGGCACCAGTCTGTACGGAAGTAAATGATCATCGGGGCTTTATTGGCTTTGGCAACCTCTTCAGCCTCATAAAAACCCGCGCTATCTTCAAACCATTCATCGCTGGCATAAATTTCCCGGGGAATCTTTATCGTTACACTGCCGATACCCGTTGATGAATTGGTTTTTTCGAGATTAACCGTTTCGCCGTCATTACAAGGCTTGTCGGTAAAAACCAGCCCTCCATTAACCGTGCATTTATAGATTTCGTTAGAGGAAAATGCTTCGGCATCCAATAGGAATAACGCCAAAAGAATGGCCGGGAGGGCATAATTTTTGTACGACTTTGCTTTCATGATGAATCCCTTCTGGTAAATGTTTCATAATTGTAACAAATTGCTAAAAAAGCAACAACACACGGGAAATTACGGAAAAAAAATCCCCGCATCAAGCGGGGATTTTACAAATAGAACAACCGGTTACCTTACAGGAAATATTCAACCTGTGGACGACCGTTAGCGACTGAACCGAAGTTCAAACTTTGCTTGAAAGACATATTGGCCACATGGCAACGTGCTGTTTCAAGATCGCAGATAGCTTTGGTGATAACACCGCGCCGTACTGCGTTGCCGCCGAGTTGTTTATATAATTCAACCGCTGCATCCAGACATCTGTCTACAATTTGTGCCTGTTGGTAACGACGGTATGAACGACGCTCTAACGGTAAATCCT
This sequence comes from uncultured Spongiibacteraceae bacterium, assembly GCA_964617765.1. Lineage (GTDB taxonomy): Bacteria > Pseudomonadota > Gammaproteobacteria > Pseudomonadales > DT-91 > CAZTZY01. Next base: position 2,633 of record CAZTZY010000069.1, on the reverse strand, counting down.
TACCGACATTGGCATATTCCATCCATTCAGCAACGGTCGCTTTCATGATCAACCTTTGCACTTCCAGTTCATTCACCGCCTTGGAATAAGCCATTTGCACTTCTGGCAAATCACCACGGGCAGCACCTGTATTCGGGCTAACAGCACTCGCAAACTCTTTGGCGGTATCCACTACTTGCTGTAATGCACCCACTGCTGAATAAGCTACTGCGCGCGGGAAAATCTGGCCAAAGTTCAGCTTGAACAAAGGTGCAGTATTTACCGCATTACCCGGATAGGCACCGGCTGGAACGCCTACTGAAAAAATACGACGATTGGGTACAAATACATCTTTAACAATGATGTCATGTGAACCAGTCGCTTTCAGGCCCAGTACATCCCAGTTTTCGACGATGGTGTAATCATTTTTATGCACGATAAAATTACGCATGTCTGGTGGGCCAGGTGGGGCATCTTTCGGCTTGGGTACAATACCTCCCAGTATTACCCATTCACAATGTTTTGAACCGCTGGAAAAACCCCAGCTCCCTGACAATTTAACACCACCTTCCACCGGTGTTGCCAAACCTGTCGGCATATAGGTTGAAGCTACCAGCGTATCGGCCTTGCTGCCATTGACACCATAAATTTCATCCTGGGCTTCTTTATCAAACAGGGCGATTTGCCATGGATGTACACCCAAAACACCATAAAGCCAGGCTACAGACATGTCGCCTTCAGCCAATATGCTCTGGATTTCATAAAAAACATCGGGTGATAATTCATATCCACCGTAATTTTTTGATTGGATAACACGCAGTAAACCCGCTTTGGATATGGCTGCCATAGTCTCGTCGTGTACGTGGCCGTTTTTTTCGGCTTCTTGAGCACGGGCTTTGATGGCTGGCACGAGGGCTTTTGCCTTCTCGATAAGCTCTATAGCCAATGCTTCTTTAGTTGTAGACATCGTGTTGATACTCCTATTTTCGATAGTTCATTAAAAAACCGCGTCAACTTTAGCCTTATTTATAATCATCATGCAAACATTTCTCATTTTCACAGACAACATTATCTGGCTATGATATTCACCTTGCAGATACAACTTGTGTCACTATGCCTACAGACCGTATCAAGTGATTGAAATACATGAAAATCTTGGCCAAACAGAAGGAAAAACCGATGTTACCTTTAAGAAAACTGGGACAAACCGATATAGAAATCAGCGCACTGGGCCTTGGCACCTGGCAATTTTCCGGCGGCAAGGGCCTGGTGGGCGGTTACTGGCAAGCGCTGGATGATGAAACCACCAAAAACATCGTGCAGGCTGCTGTTGCCGGCGGCATCAACTGGTTTGATACCGCACAGGCTTATGGCAATGGTGAATCGGAAAGGAATCTCGCCAAAGCCCTGAAGGCTAACGGTATCACCAAAGATAATATCCATATCGCCACTAAATGGTGGCCCGTGCTGAAAACTGCCAATAACCTGAAATCGACTATTGATGAACGGCTTGAGTGTCTGGGTGGCTATCCCATTGCGCATCATATTATCCACCAGCCACTGTCGATTTCTTCGATCGACCAGCAAATGCATGCCATGGCTGATTTAATGGATGCCGGCAAAATCCGTTCGGTAGGCGTATCCAATTTCTCGGCGAAAGCCATGCGTAAATCGCATAAGGTTTTGCAAAGCCGTGGTTACAGCCTTGCTGCTAACCAATACCGTTATAGCATGATTACCCGTGGCATCGAAAGCAACGGCATTCTCGATGCCGCCAAGGAACTGGGCATTTCCATTATTGCGTGGTCTCCACTGGAACAAGGTATTCTCACCGGCCGTTTCCATGCACAAAAAGCACTGCCGGATACCATCAGCTGGGCGCGCAAGAACCTGATCAAAAGCCAGGGCAAAGTGATTGTAAGAACTCAGCCACTAATAAACCGCATGGCTGAACTGGGCGAAAAATATCAGGCCAGCATTTCACAAGTTGCCCTGAATTATTTGATCAATGTCCATGGCGATACCGTGGTGGCGATACCGGGCGCCTCGAAAGTATCGCAAGTGCAGGAAAATCTTGGGGCTTTATCGTTCAAGCTAAATAATGATGAAATACAGGAATTAACGGTATTATCGAAGCACAAATTGTAGGGGCGTGATTCATCACGCCTATCAAACAGAAACTTCACGCTTCTTATCGAGTAAATGCGGTTTCAATACCATGTAATTTTTACAAAACACTGCAAAATATTCTGCCAGCGCCTCTGCCAAGGCGTTATCCCCGGCTAATTTTAATACTTCAATTGCGACTTCTACAGTACATAATTGGTGCAAATGGGCAGCTTCGCGTAGCAAATATGTAGAAGCTTTTTCAGGTTGGATACCTAACACCGGCAATGTAGAAAGATAAGGGCTCTTGAACATTTTCTTGGCTTCGCGCCAGGTGCCATCGAGCATGATAAACAACGGTTTTTTACCTCTGCGCACTATCGGCACTTCATTGGGATGATCGATGCAGCGCCCTGCTTCGGCATATTGATGTGGGAAGATAATAATGGGCGCGTATTGCTCATCGCTCAGCAATGCTAATAATCGGAAATCAGGCTGCGTTCTGCTCCATAAAAAAGCGTGGTTATCGGTAATCACATCGGCAATCA
>CAZTZY010000068.1:0-15885 GCA_964617765.1 uncultured Spongiibacteraceae bacterium | reverse complement strand
GATTGAACGTGCGCGTTACAGGGTTACAGCATTGTTGACTGGAACCTAACGCATGTAGGTAGCTGCAAGCATTGTGATACGGCGATCAGTGGCGTGTTTGCGATGAACCAAGAAATTGGGGCAACCAGCGCAGGCCGGTGAAGATTATCGGTTAAGCGAACAATCTAACTCACTTTGGCATTATTGTACTTCAGCAGTGCGGGTAAAACGCTGTGTGCCCACCAATTATAGCGGGTTAATAAGGTGGGCACGCTTTGCTTTGCCCACCCTACTTCTTATATTTATTCAGGATTCCTGGCGCAGGGCAGCAACCACATAGACAACGCTACCTATAATCAGGGCCGGCAACAATACGCTGAACGACACTGTTTGTAATGTCGGCAAGGCCTGGGCATGTTGCTGCTGCCAGATCAGGTAGAGCAAATAGATCACATAAATACCGAGAAAAAGCGCACCATTGGCACGGGTTAATGTGTAATCAGCGCGAAAGAAAGGCAAACACAACAAAGCCACGCCGATCATAAACGGAATATCCACCAGCATCATTCCAGGTGACACCGTTAGTGTGCCCAACGACACCATACCCGACAAACCCAGTACTGCACAGATATTGAAGATGTTGCTGCCCACCACATTGCCGATAGCTATATCACGCTCACCCTTCCACGCCGCAATGACACTGGTAGCCAGTTCCGGCAACGAAGTGCCCGCCGCAATAATGGTCAAACCGATAATCACTTCACTCACACCCAGCAGCCGCGCCACATCGATCGCCGCATCGACAAAATATTTCGAACCAAACACCAGCATCACCAAACCCACAACAATCAGCATCAGGTCGATTGGCAACGTGCCTTTCTTGCCATTAGTGATATCTTCCATTGCTGCATCATATTCGCCCAGCACATCGGCTTTCTTTTCACGGCGGGATTCCACAATCAGGAAAACCGTATAAGCCACCACCAGCGCGAACAGCAGGCCGCTATCCCACATGCCAAGCTTGCCATCCAGTGACAACGAATACAGTAACAGCGAAGTGCCAAGCATAATAGGCACATCCATACGCACCAGCTGCTGGTGTACCACCAACGGCGCCACCATGGCAGAGATACCAAGAATAAACAGCACATTGAAGATATTCGAACCCACCACATTCGCCACCGCGATATCGTTCGAACCGTTGAAAGCAGAGATAATACTCACCGCCATCTCCGGCGCACTGGTGCCAAAGGCCACAATCGTCAGCCCCACCACCAGCGGCGAAATACCCAAAGCCAGCGCCAGACGCGATGCACCGCGCACCAAAACATCAGCTCCCAGGGTTAATACCACCAGGCCAGCAAGCATGTATACAATATTGATCAGCATAATGGGAAACTCCCGATAACAATTGATATAAAGCAAAATATCCCACAAGTAAAAGCCTAAATACAAGGCTAATTAATAAGGTGGGCAAATTGCGTTTTTCCTGCCCTACTGACTGATGCCGGTTAAAAAATATTCGTCCGGCCTCTATTGTGATTGTTTATTTATCAAAGTTCCTTTCTCTTATTTCCTCGCATACTCCATCTATACCTGGAAACATTGATCCGGCAGTAATACCCATAAATCTTAAATCATGCATTACGCTTTTCCTTTCTTTCGCAGGTATATCTATAGCTGTTATATATTTACATTCTTTTCCACCTTCACTCTCTTTGGAAATAATATATGCTTCAATATCATCAATATTAGTTACAGTTGTAACCGCTTGTTGTGGAACGAGCCTTGGGTTATCTATTGCGATGAAATCCATAACCGAAAAATGAGGAAATGAAGGATCAAGATTTTCTATTTGCGGATATTTTTTCTGCCATGACTCATTGTCAAATAAATATATTCGAATCTCCCCATTTTCATTATGTTCAATTGGCCAATTTCTAAAGGCAAAAAAAGCTGCGACATATGGAGAGTACGACCAATCCAATAATGGCGTTGGATAGCCATGATGCTGTAAAAGATTAAAAAATGCTCCATTCTGATCAGGGACACTTAAATCAAAATAATGAGAAGTTATAGCGTTAAGTTTTTGGTGTAGCTGTCTTACATCCTTATTAGTAAACTCGCTAATTCTATATCTTTCTCTTCGATGAAAAGTCGTCCTTAAACGCCAAGGTTCCTTTTGACCTCGAAATAAATATTTAGACTTAGAAAATGTTGAAACATAATTTTTAAAATCAATCCATGACATCTTTTTTCCTTTAATTTTAGAGCTATCTGTCCTCGCTGATTTCTCTAACACACAATTAATTTTTGTTCCCAAATTCGAGTTCGACTCTATGTGTAATTTTTCTTCAACATATTTTAAATTTACATGAGCCTCGTCTGAATGATTAACATCTTCAGAATATAATTCTTTTATGTCCTCCCATTTTCCTCCAAATCCAGTTCTAGGATCCACCGGATAAAAATAAGCTATTATAACTTGCTCCGAATCTTTATTAATTGTTTTCATCCATGCTATTGATGATGGGATATTTCTATTATGCGGATTAATATATGCCATCGCCTCATAATGATCATCAACTTCATCAATATTCACCATTATCGATCCATCTACACTACCTTGATAAAGACCAAGCCATTGCCCTTTCATATATACACCAAATCTTTATGCTTATAAAAAATTAAAAATTTTTCAATCGAACTATTTACATACTAACTATTTATTTTTTTCTTCATCATTACTCTTAACTAACGATTCTACTTTTCGCTTAAAATCACTAGACAAAACATCATAAGAGGCTTGTTTGATTTTCTTAAACTCTTCATTGATTATTTCCTGACCGTCAACAATTTGAGATATTCTAGGCTTAGCAAGAAATGGCAATTTTTCTCCCATCAAAGCCTCACATTGCTTATCTCCATTTCTTGCTATCTGATAGAACTCTTTTGTTTTAAAATTTAGACTGAAAGTAATTACTCGACAATCAGTTTTGTTAGTACTAGATATCGCATCAATAGTATTTTCATCCCAATTCGTAATTGTATAGAACTCATGCTCCATTTCGATAATAACATAGTTCTGAGACCAATTATTTCCACGAGGAATATCTAGAATTAATTGACTGTACTCACAATATTTATCATTTTTATAACATAGGAATTTAACATGATTTATTGGCCAAGCACTTTTTTCATCATGAATCATCATTGTGCCTTGGACACTCGCAATATCATCATTTTTATTATTTAAAAAATCATCTGGAAAACCAATATAATTTAATTTCTGCATATCTGAACGCTTTTCTAAATTATATATCTGCCAAACAGTGAGTATCCCTGTTGGTTTGTCACCAAGATCATATTGGAATTTTTTAATTGCTTCTTGATAATTACTAACACCCGAATACATCAAAGTATTTAACTGCATACCAAATAACAATTCAGCTCCCTTACTAAGTCCTTTTTGCGCCGCCTCTGAATAAGACATAGGCACTGAACTATAGAGCTCTTTCTCTGAAATGCTTTTAAACTGCTCTGGAGTATAATTACGATACTTCAACATTCCTTCTTCATCGGCCAACAAAACACTTGGGTAAATAGCTAAAATCGATAAAATAATTCCTACAAATGAAAAAAATCTCATATTCTTTACCCTTCCATTCATCAATTTCAAAAAACCGAATTTACTTTAATTAAAAAGTTAATATATCAAAATATCAATATCTGCTCTTCTGTATGACAGAGCAGCCACATTATGTCAAACAGAACGCATACCGTAACGTGACGCTCACCCTGTATTCTTTTATAGTAGCCCTGAACACACATAAAGAAGGATGATCTTATGCATGTCTTTGTTACTGGCGCTACGGGTTTTGTTGGGTTTCATACGGTAATGGCTTTGCATGCCGCTGGCCACACGGTTCGCCTGGGTGTGCGCAGCCCGGATAAAATGCGCAAGTTGTATGCATCTTATGGCGTTGATATTACTGATTTTGCCGTGGGTGAAATTACGGATGCCGAGGCGATTGATAAAGCGCTGGATAATTGCGATGCCGTGGTGCATACCGCGGCCATGGTAAGCCTGGATGCGAACAAGGAAGCCATAATGCGCCACACCAACCTTACCGGCACCAAGCTGGTTGTGGGTGGCGCTGTTAGAAAAGGCATCAAATCGATTGTGTATGTATCGAGTGTGGCGGCGATTTTTGATCGCCATGCCAAGGTGCTGAATGAGGAAACGCCGCTAGTGGAACCGACCAGTGCCTATGCCAAATCGAAACTGGAATGTGAATTGTATGTGCGCAGCCTGATTGAAGAAGGCGCTTCAATTGCCATCACTTACCCTTCTGCGGTGATTGGACCTAACGACCCAGCAATGAGTGAAGGCAACCAGGGCGTGGCGTTTATCCTGAAGTTGTGTTTTGTGAATACTACCACCGGGCAACAGATTATTGATGTACGCGAACTGGCCAATGCACAGGTAAAGTTGCTGGAGCAAAAAAAATCGGGCAGATATCTGGTAACGGGGCATTACGTGCCATGGCGCGAATTGGGTTTGGTGTTTGATAAAGTAACAGGCAAAACCTTGTTGAAGCTGCCCATGCCGCGCTGGTTGCTGCGCGTTACTGGCCACATTGTTGATTTTATCAATAAGTTTCACAAACTGGATCTTCCCATTACCCGTGAAGCGGCAACTTTCGCGACCGAATGGGTGTATGCCGATGATGCCAAAGTTCGCAAGGAGCTGGGCATTACCTACCGTCCCGTTGAAGACACCATGCGCGATACGATTAAATGGTTAGCCGAGGAAAAACATATTCCTGCGAAGTGGGCTGAGAATATAGTGTAGGGGCTCAATTTATTGAGCCCTGGTCAAAATGGTACACCAATAAATATCTAAAATGGTCAGGTTAAGGGCGCAATAAATTGCGCCCCTACGAGGATATTTCTATAAGACACTCGAGTTTTTGGCGGTGATGCGCTCTTCCCCCGGATTACCAAACGCATTATTCATAGAGGTAACACCTTCAATTTTAGCGATACCATTAAATGGTTACCCGAGGAAAAAAATATTCCTGTTAAATGGGCAAACAATATATCGTAGGGGCTCAATTTATTGAGCCCTGGTCAAAATGGTATATCAACAAATATCAAGAATGGTCAGGTTAAGGGCGCAATAAATTGCGCCCCTACGAGGATATTTCCAGCAGGCACTTGAGTTTTTTTTGGCGAGGTAACGCCTTAAATTTTCGCGATACCATTAAATGATTAACAGATGAAAAACATATTCCTGTTAAATGGGCAAACAATATATCGTAGGGGCTCAATTTATTGATCCCTGAACAAAATGGTATATCAACAAATATCAAGAATGGTCAGGTTAAGGGCGCAATAAATTGTGCCCCTACGAGGATATTTCCAGCAGACACTTGAGTTTTTTTGGCGAGGTAAAACCTTCAATTTTCTTGATACGATTAAATGGTTAGCCGAGGAAAAACATATTCCTGCCAAGTGGGCAGAGAATATAGTGTAGGGGCTCAATTTATTGAGCCCTGGTCAAAATGGTACACCAATAAATATCTAAAATGGTCAGCTTAAGGGCGCAATAAATTGCGCCCCTACGAGGATATTTCTATAAGACACTTGAGTTTTTTGGCGGTGATGCGTTCTTCACCGGGATTACCAAACGCATTATTCACATAGGTAACACCTTCTATCTTTTCATGCCGGTTAACGTGGCTGTGGCCATAGACATGCAATGAAGACCCAAGCGCCCTCACCTGTTTATCGAGTTCCCAACTGCCGAGTATCGGGTACAGTTTCTGGTGAATTTCAGGAATATAATCGGGCATCACATCAATACGCGGCATAAAGTGCGAAAACGAAATCACGGTTTCGTTATGCAATCCCAGCCACGGTTCATTGATGCTATGGAAATAATCGGTGATGGCTTTTTCTTTGGCAGAATAATCGGGCAGATGCGCAAAACCTTCGCCCCAGCGGCACATGTAAAAATCCATCCAGCGTTCTTGCAGATATTCACAGCACGGACCAAACGAAAAATCGTACCAGCCGAAAAATGGCACTACCGTAAGGCTATCCACATGATAAGGCTTGGTGAGGATGTTATAACCTGCAGCCAGTTCCATCAGCGTATTGAATTTATCGAGTGATGTGATGTGATCTTTTTTTGTCACCCATAAATCGTGATTGCCGGGCACATACAGCACTTGTTTAAAACACTGCGATAAATGCCTGAAGCATTGCTCAACGCGGTCGAGTTTGTCGGAGATATCACCGGCAACAATCAGTACATCGTTGTTATATTCATCACGCGGAAGATTCAGCACCCAATCGAGGTTGGGGCGATAATCTACGTGAAGGTCGGAAGTTGAGAAGATTTTCATGTCAGCGTTTGATGGCAATCACCTGCACTACCGCTGCCTTGCCGGTATGGAACGTGCCTTCAATCACGTCACGTTCTATTTCTTGCCCGAGGATAACATCGAGGCCTTGCAGTTCATTTTTTAAATCAGCCAGGGTCATCAACATGTCGACATCTTTCGGGCCGCCGGTACTAAATGCCAATTGTGCGGGCGTGTAGGCTTCCAGGATAAATACGCCGCCTTGCTGCAAGCCGGCCACCACTTGCTGATGGATTTTAACACGCAGGCTTTTCGGTAGATGGCAGGAGATAGAAACGATGCCACTGTAGTTATTCGGCTGAATTGTATATTCAGCAAGATCGGCGACGGTGGTATGTATGGCCACATTCTCGGCTTTGGCCAAAGCCTGGGCTTTTTGCATGCCTACTTTTGAGCCATCGACAGCTTCCACTTGATAACCCTGTTTGGCGAGATAAACCCCATTCCTGCCTTCGCCTTCGGCCAGGCATAACACTTTGCCCTTAGGTAGATAAGTGTGCAGATAATGGCTGTTGGCAGCAAGGAAAGTATTGGGCTGTTTGCCGTAAACGTATTCTTTTACGCTGTATCTTTCATCCCACATGCAGGCTTCCCCCGGTAACGGCTTCTTGATTAATAACCCAGGTCTTCGCTGGTGGCCCGAATAGTCTCTACCGGTTTTGTGGCAGTTTTAACAGGCTCTGGCTTGATAAAACGATCCCACACACCGTAAGCCAGCAAGCCCCAAACCAGGAACATGATAACGATTTCAATCAGGGTTTTAGGTTCTTTTTCGCGGATGGCTTCCCGGGTGCTATTGGTATTCCTGATGTTATAGGAGTTACATGCCGGGCATTTGCCACCAGGGAATTTTGTGCTGGATTTATTACCACAATCTTTACAAATAAAGGCCATACATTCTCACTGTAGTGTTATTTAGCGAACAGTTTCGATTCTATCAAATCCACAAACACTTGCATGGTGGCGCTCAGGTTGGGTTTTTTCATGCCGTACTGGAATAATGCCACACCCACTCCACCACCCAATAATGCTGCCACCAGATCTTCTGCCGGCGCAATGGAAACAATCTCGCCATTTTTTTGCGCTTCGATAAAGATATCGTGCAAGGTTTTCATAATGACATTATTGGCATCCTGCAGTTCATCAAACAACTCGGGATGCCGGTGCAATTCTATCGGCACGGCGGCCAGCAAACCGGTTATCGAGCTGTCTTTATCATGCTCTTTGGCGGTGGCCAGCAGAATATAGCTTATGCGTTCTTTCAGGGTTTTGCCATTTTCCAGGGCTTCCATGTAGAAAGGCAGCAACAGGCTTTGGGCATCGGCAACGGTGGCGATATACAGTTCTTTTTTCGACGGAAAATAGGAATACAGGGCGGCATGGCTGATACCCAGCTCGGTGCCGATATCCTTGAAAGTGGTTTGCGCAAAACCCTTGTCGGCAAAAATGCGCCGGGCGACAGGCATGATTTTGGCCAGCGTATCTTCTTTATTGCTGCCTTTGGGCCTGCCGGCTCGTTTAGTTTCTTTCATTCCTGCCTCCATTAATGAGATGTAACTATACCTCAAGAATAATTTACTTGCATGTAAGTTAATTGTATGGATAATTTACACGCATGTAAGTTATTTTCTAAACGACGGCAGTCAAACATAAAAAGAGGTGCATCATGTTTGGATTAGAGTGGTATCAATATGTACTCATTACGCTGGTGGGCGGCAATGTGTTTTTCCTCGGTTTAGCTGGCGCCGTGCATTACTATTATTACCACATGAACCGCGATAAAAATGCGGAATGGAAAATCCAGCCCGGACGTTTTTTATCGCCACGTCTGGCCAAACATGCTGCACTGTTAGGTACTTTTAACCTGAACGTGGCGGCGGGTACTTTCGGTTTTATCGCCTGGGGCGTTGTGGAAAAAGGCTGGGGGCAAATTTATTACGATATCGGTGATTATGGTTATGGCTGGGCAGGTTTAAGTGTATTTCTCGCCTTTTTGTTTATCGAAGCCGCTGCCTATTATATTCATATGGCGATTCATACACCGTGGATGTACAAGCATATTCATAGCATCCATCATTATTACAGCACCCCTACCTATTTCACTATATCGTCGATGCATCCGCTGGAATGGGTGATTCATTCCAGCTATATCCTGGCACCGGTATTTTTGTTTCCGATGCACTGGTCATTGTATTTGATCGTAATGATGACAACTTTTTTCTACGGCTTCTGGGATCACTGCGGTATCAAGCTGAAGTATAACCTGCCCTTCCACGGCACCAACCAGTTCCACGATGACCATCACAAGTATTTCCATGTGAATTATGGCTTTTTGACGCCATTGTTTGATCGCCTGCACGATACGGTGCGTCGTGAGGCTCATCACTATACTGAAGATTCCTTTACCAAAGGCAAAGGCCGCGTCAAACTGAACGAACTGGGCAATAATGCCATTGGCCCATGGGTAGATTATTCCACCCCGTTTACCGAACAAAAAGTTGCCAGCAATACTAAGAAACCAAGGAGCAAATAGATGACCGAACATATTGCCTATGCAATGCGTAATGAAGAGGCTACGCAATCACTGATTTATTTCAATGCACCTTCTGCCTTGCTCGACTGGAGCTTCCTGGCGATTCAGGGCATTATTTTTGCCGGTGTAATTTTAGCGCTGGTACATGCCCTGCGTTATAAAAAGCAAACCGGCTCCAATGGCGCTTTACTGACGCTGTTAGGCTGTTTCCTCTATGGCCTGACCATGGATATCCTGTCGTACTACACCGTGGAAAATTTCTGGCATGGTGAATTTTCGGTGATGTTTTTATATAACAAGCTGCCCTTATATATCGCCTGTTTTTATCCGGCGTTTATGTATCACGCTTACATGACGATAAAGCGCTATAACTTTACGCCACTGACTGAAGCCATTTCCGTCGGATTTTTTGCGGGTTTCATGTACCTGATTTTTGACAACCTGGGCCCTATGCTGGGCTGGTGGATATGGGATACTTCGGATGTGACAACCTGGCCTTATGTGGATAGCGTGCCACTCACCAGCTATCACTGGTTCTTCACTTTCACTATTGCTTTCTCGCTGATCAACCGCGTAATCAGCTGGAACTGGCTGGAAAAACCGACCGGAAAAGGCAAGATGATTGCCGCCCATGCCCTGCAACCCATTGGCACCATCCTGCTTGGCACGCTGTTCTTTTTCCCCTACAACCTGTTTTCAAAAAGCACTCCGCCGTACAACATGCTGCCGTGGGATGCCAATTTTGAACTGGCGGCTTTGGTGCATGTAATAACTTTTTCAATGGCAGGCTGGCATTTCCTGATGCAATGGCGCAAACCCACCGCAGAACGTGATGCACTGTTGATGGCGTTCCCGTTCCTGTATCTGGTTGGGCATGCCTATATGTATATCGCAAAGATAGACCTGTTTTTCACCCTGGATGTGGAAAACATGACTAACGGTCTTGCAGTTGGTAACCTGTTTGCGGTCATGCTGGCTTTGGTGGGTTGCACTGTGATTGTCTTGTTATCGCATCCGCAAAAAAATACCTGATTCCGGTTGCGGTATGCTTTCTCATACCGCTAAAACCTTCGGCCTGTTCACTTGCAGGCCAAAGTCAAACTCCCACGCCCCAACTTTCTGAATAGTGCATTTTTATCAACATCGCCGCTCTAATTAAGCTGGCTTTAAGAATATTTTGATAACTTGCCTTTGATTATTCTGATTTGCCCACATATTTAGATGATATACTGCTTTTAGGGCATCTCTAAAAACCAGGTTTTTTTCGGGATAGCAAGAAAGCACCGCGCGCAGAACCGCAGTTTACAAGCAGTAAATGAGGATTTGAGCACGGAGCTGACGCAGCTATCATGGGAAAAGACGGTTTTTAGAGGTGCCCTTTATTGATTCCGGAGAACAAATTAAAACTATCATGAAAGCCCTTTCGCAACACACTATTACCCTGATTTTATCTGCTTATGTTGGCCTGTTATTAAATCTTGTCACCTATTATAGAAATGCCGGGGACAGCCTTCCTGATTATATTGCCATTGGCGCTTCTGCTGCTGCCATCACTGCATTGGTTTATTTTTTACTGAATATCTTTGCGCTGTTTGGCAAGTTTATTTATCGCCTTTTAGCCAGCTTGATGGTGTTGTTTTCCGGTGCCGCCAGCTACTACATGATTTTCTTTAATGTCGTTATTGGTTATGGCGTTATCGTATCGGTACTGACAACCGATACCGATTTATCCAAGGAGTCTTTAGGTTATAAATTCATTGGCTGGTTCTTGATGTCAGCCGTGCTGCCAGTGGTGTGGATATGGCGCACCAAAATCAGTAATGATGTCTATAACCCTTTTTCACTAAAATCGGTCGCCAAGCCGGTTATTGCCTGCATCGTCAGCCTTATTGCAGTACACAATCTGCTGGATTATGTGGATACCGTTAAAAGGGAAATTGCAGCTGAAAGCAACACCTTCTCTCCCAGCCCCAGTGGTCGGCTTGCCCATACCTATTTACCGCTAAACTGGATTACCGCCACCGCATTGTTTGCGTGGGAAAAAGGTTATGGCGAAAAAAGCATTGAAAAACTGTATAACCCGGCAAAACATTTTAGCTATAACGCTTCTACACCACTGGAAGACACTTATGTTGTGGTAGTGATTGGTGAAACCACACGTGCCGACCATATGGGCATGCTGGGTTACGAACGTGACACCACACCTTTAATGTCTAAGGAAAAAAACCTGGTGGCGTTTCGCGGGGTTTCCTGCGATACCGCTACAAAACTCTCATTAAGATGTATGTTTGTGCGTGAAAATGGTACAGAAGAAAATGAACAACGTACGCTGAAAGAATATAACATTTTTGCCGTGTTGAAACATCTGGGGTTCACCTCCGAGCTGTTCGCCATGCAAAGTGAAATATGGTTTTATAACAGCCTGTTAACCGATAGCTACAAATTCAGGGAAATTATTGCTGCTGAATATCCCGACACCGAACAGGCCATTGATGACATGTTGCTGGTTAAAGAACTGAAGAAATCGGTCGCCAACCATCCCAAAGGCAAACATTTGATTATCCTGCACACTAAGGGTTCGCATTATCTTTACAGCGAGCGTTATCCTCATGCATTTGCCAAATTCACGCCGGAATGCAGAAGTATTGATGGTGATTGTTCAGCCGACCAGATGATCAATGCCTTTGATAATAGTGTGTTATATATCGATACCATCATGAAAAACATTTTCGATATATTGCGCGATAAAAAAGCAGTGGTGTATTTTGCTTCTGACCATGGTGAATCCATTAGTGAAAACGAACATTTCCATGCCACACCACGCAAGGTTGCGCCTCCTGAACAATTCAGGGTACCTATGATATTCTGGGCTTCCGATGCTTTTTTGAATAGCTCGCCGGCGCATGCTGCAGCGTTTAATCAATTGAAAGCCCTTAAAAACTCTGACGCGATTATTTCACACAAGGTATTATTTGACAGCATCCTGGGATGTCTGGGCTATGAATCCCCTGATGGAGGTATTGATTCTCACAATGACGTATGCAGCGCATCTTATACGGCCAAGGCCATTATTTATCCAATTGGCGGAGCGTATCCTGCCGAGAAACCCATGAAGTATATTGCAACAACGTCCAAGTAAATCGCTAACGAACCCTGGATATCAGCAAGAAGCCTAAAAGGCTGCAAACCACTGCAGGTGCCAGCATAGCGAGCATCGGTGAAAAACCAAACACCATACTTAATGGCCCTAACATATCCTGAAAGGTTTTAAAGATAACGCCAATCAGGATACCCCAGAATACGCGATAACCCATCGATACCTGCCGCAATGGGCCAAATACAAACGATATACCTACCAGTACCAGGCTGATCATCACCAGCGGAAAAAAGATTTTTTCCCAGAAAGCCAGTTCATATTCCGTGCTATTGAGGTTTTGTTCTTTCAGGTAATCCACATAGTCTACCAGGGCTGTTACCTTCAGATCATCAGGCGCAACCGAAGCGATGCTTAATAATTCCGGTTTTAACTGGCTTTCCCACCATAACAGTTTAACTTTGCTTTGTGTGATTTTTTCAGGCATGCCATTTTTGTTTTCAAAAACCGTATTGTCGACCGTTTCCAGCATCCAGTGTGATTCCTTAAAGCTGGCTCTCTCTGCACGAAGAATGCCTTTCAATGATTGATCATCATCGAAACGGAAAACGTTAAGACCAAACATATCTCCGTTGGGCTGAACGACACTGGCAAAAACAAAGTCATTACCGTCACGCAACCATAAACCCTGGTTAACATCCAGGGTAGCACTCCTGTGGCGGGCTAAAGCCCTGTAGGAAAGTGCAATTTGCTCGGTTTTCGGGGCTACTTCTTCACCAATAAACATAGCCACTAACATAAAGAGTAAAGCGGGTCGCAAAGACATCCAAACCAACCGCAGAATGGAAACACCGGCTGTACGCATCACAATGATTTCACTGTTATTTGCCAATGCACCCAATCCTGTCAGGCATCCTATCAGGCCGACAATGGGCATGACTTCATACAACCGCGAAAAAGTGCGCAACCCTTCATAGACGATGACTTTGCCAAAGGTATAGTCGTATTCAATATTGCTAATTTCTTCAACGATACGAAACACCAGATCCAGCCCCATGAAGGCAATCAATACCACGGCAATCGCAGCGGCAACGGTACGGGCAATATATCGATTTAATCTCCTCATTATCGTGATACCTTCCGCATGAACCGTAACCGGATTTCCCTGAAATATAAAAGTAGAAATGCCAGTAGCAAAAACAGTGTATGCACCAGGCCAAACGCCAGGGGTGCGGGTAATGCAATCCCCTTTTCTATCCTGCTGCGCACTGCCAAAAGCACTGCCAAATAAACGATATAGATAATAATGCCTGGCAACAGCTTCACATAACGGCCTTTACGATGGGTCGTTTCGCTTAGTGCCAAAGCGATGATGGCAATAATGGGAACGATGAATGGCATCGTCATACGCCAATAAAATGCTGCCTGATCCCTTTTGACCGTTGAGTTAATTAAACTCAGCGTGTCTTTACCATCAACACTGTCTTTGGGAATGATGATCTGCTTTGATTTTCCCAAAAGTTGGCCATATACACTATACCGCGACGCGGTAAAATCCATTTGTCCGGGAGAACCGCTGTATTGAAAGCCATCATACAATTCAATGTAGGGCTGGCTTTGGTCGCGATCTGCTGTCGCTACCACTCCGGCAGTTTTGGCTTTTATAATCACCAGTTCATTATCTTTGGTGTCTTTACTGCTTCTTACAAAAAAAACATCGCGCAATTTTGTTTTTGAACTATTCATCTCAGCGGTATAAACCACAATGCCCTGATCATCAAACTGTTTGAAATTACCTGCTACCAGCGTTCCCAGGCCACTATACGTTTCAGGATCATTCCAGATAACATGAAAATGCTTCCAGCCCAACGGGGTAAGCCAGGTGGTAAACATTGCCGTAATTAGCATGACAATCAGTGCAGGGCCCTGTGTATAAACCAGCAGGCGACGCTTGCTGATACCGCAAGCCTGCAAGACCACCATTTCACTCTCAACATACAAACGTCCATAGCCCAGCATAACGCCCAAAAACAGCGCCAATGGCAAAATCAATTCCATGAATCCGGGGATACGAAATAACAGAATGGAAAAAAGGACTTTGCTGGAAATAACACCGGAGGCTACCTGGGCCAAATAGCTGACAAATCGACCACTGACAAAAATCAGCAAAAGCACAATGGCCACTGCGACAAAATTGCTGCTGACTTCTTTAAATAAATAGCGGTAAATGCGCAAAGATCATGTTCCGTTGGTAATTGTGCGATGACATTAATAAAAGGAGTAGCTCGCCTTCTTCTGTTCTTCTGAACATTCGGCTAGTATTCGCTTTTAATCATTTTGCATTATCACCGATTATTTTTTCTTTTGGGAGACTTTATGGAATTTCTGATCAAACAAGCCAGCACCTGGGAAAATACAAAAACCGATTGTTTGATTATTCCTGTTTTTGAGAATAAAAATCCATCCGATGTATTAAAACAACTGGATGCCCATTCCAGTGGTTTAATTTCACGCTTGCATAAAGCTCAGGATATACGTCTCGGCAAGAGTAAAATCACTCTCGTTCATAACCCGGTAGAAGCCAATTTTCCTCGGTTGTTATTTATCGGTTGTGGCAAAACCCTGAATATTGCCGGTTTCAGGGATGTGATAAAGGCATTGGCCAAAGAACTGCATCACACCAAAGTAACAACCGTACATCTGTTATTTGATGGATTCCACGTTGAGGGTTGTTCCACTCCACAGTTGTTACAACAAACGGCTAATATTCTCGAAAGCCTCACCTACAAATACGATGAAACGCTGTCTAAAAAAGCGTCAAAACACCCGATTAAAAAAATTACGCTGTTCTGCCAGGAAAATAATACCGCGAATAAAAAAGCGGTTGCCCAGGGTGTGGCCATGGGTAATGGCATCAACCTTGCCAAACATCTGGGCAATTTGCCGGCGAATATCTGTACGCCGACTTTTCTGGCCAATGAAGCCGTTGCATTAGCCAAAAAATATAAATCGCTGACCACCAAAATATTGAACGAAAGCGATATGAAAAAACTGAAAATGTTTTCACTGCTTTCCGTTACCGCCGGCACGGAAGAGCCCGCGAAATTTATTATTATTGACTACAAGGGTGGTAAGGCTGGCGATAAACCCTATGTACTGGTCGGCAAGGGTGTCACTTTTGACAGTGGCGGCATCTCGTTAAAACCTGGCCCGAAAATGGATGAAATGAAATACGATATGTGCGGAGCCGCAAGTGTGCTCGGTACTGTTCAGGCTGTGGCCGAACTTGCCTTAAAAATCAACGTCATTGCTGTTATCCCAGCGGTGGAGAACTTGCCTAGCGGCAAAGCGACCAAACCGGGTGATGTGATTACCAGTATGTCGGGGCAAACCATTGAAGTATTGAATACCGATGCGGAAGGCCGCTTGATACTGTGTGATGCCCTCACCTATGTCGAGCGTTTCAATCCGGCAACGGTGATTGATATTGCCACACTCACTGGCGCTTGTGTGGTGGCGTTAGGCAAACACGCGTCAGGCCTATACAGCAATAAAACCGAACTTTCGCAACAACTCGTTAATGCCGGAGAAAGCACATACGACCGCGTCTGGCCAATGCCTTTATGGGAAGAATATAACCAGCAATTACACAGTAATTTTGCGGATATTGCCAATATTGGCGGCCCTGAAGGTGGCAGTGTCACGGCAGCGTGTTTCCTTTCACGCTTCACCAAAAAATATGACTGGGCACATCTGGATATCGCAGGCTCTGCATGGGATAGCGGCGGCGCAAAAGGGTCGACAGGTCGCCCTGTTAGCCTGCTGACCCAATACCTGATTGATCGCAG
>CAZTZY010000067.1:0-17101 GCA_964617765.1 uncultured Spongiibacteraceae bacterium | reverse complement strand
AGAAGATCGTCAATGACATGGCCGTGAAGCGTGCGCTGTATGGGTTGCCGCAATGAATATTAGGGTCAGAGTAAAATTCTAACGTATTTAATATATCCATGTATCCGCTTTAACTTCATGCTTCGCCTTCCGCTGCTTTTCCAGTGATATGTCACTCATCAGTTTGCCTGAATAATTGACAGTAAGTAAAATGCAGGACACCCACTCGTTATTGTTATTGATGAAACCACGGCCTCAGGCCAGAGAAGATGTAAGGAAATATGGCCATGCCAAAAATGTTAAGTAAGTGCCATTCTACTCTGACCCCATTTTTGTTTGATTGGTTTTGTTTAGTTAAAGGCTGAGCTTGCGTGCGATGAAATAGGTGAAAGTTGCGACTGACGCGGCCAGCGTTGCACCCCATACTAAATCAACCATCGTCATTAGCAGTGGCCAATCTTTGATCGTCGCCAGATTGCTGAGGTCATACGTAGCATAAGTGACAAGCCCGAACAGTGCGCCAAATAAGAGAGCGTCCATCCAGGATTTTTTCTCGAATGCAGGAGCAATAACGAAAAGCACAAGCCCGATAATAAACAAGAGATAGAAAACAAGCGCGGCTATCCAATTAAGGTCATCTCGCATCAAAAAACCAATTTGATTGCGATAGAAATTTTTGGCCACCAGCCCAAGCCATAACATATCAATGGCGAAGAAAACAGGAAGCGCGATTGCATATAGTTTGATAATCATAGAGAAGGGTGACGTCATTTTAGCCATTCAGATAGGTTATCGATATTTGTAATATCGTCGCAAATAGTCCCCAAAAAAGGTAGGGGATATTGGCATAGACTACCCAACGAAAATCAGGGGATGCCTGCCAAACAACGATCAACGCCCAAATGAGTGTGCCCACGACAAGTAAAATATCCAGAGTTGCGAGCAGATTGTTTTTAAGCCTGAATTGTATCGGCGTAAATGCGAAATTGAAAATAAGATTCAGAGCAAAAGGTAACGCGACCAGCCACGAAATTTTTCCTGTAAAAGCTCTATAAAACACGGTGCAATATGTCACGGCAATAATGACATACAACACCGTCCACACCGGCCCAAAAACCCAGCTTGGTGGCGCCCATGTCGGTTTGAGTAATTGCGAATACCAGTCATGTGTGTTCATCGAATTAAAATTCCTTTACTTCATTCATATAATGCCGACACTTCAGAGGCACGGAACCTATCAGGCTTGCCAGCGATTACAAACGCACTTTGGCGTGCTGTGCATCTGTAGTCTTCGGCACTTCCCCGGCAACATATGCTTTAGCGACATCGTAGACGTATTTCAACCCCTGCATGCCGGCGTTATCCCAGTATTCACCTTCGTACGCTGTAAATTTTAGCAAGGCGATGTTTGGGTCTGACTTCCCATTTGGAAACCATACCTTCCAGGTTTCTTTCCACATCTTCTCAATTAGCAGCCGATCCTGCAATACGGTCACTTCGCCGCGCACCGAAGCGAATTTTCTCGCATTTTGAAAAGTGAGTAACGCATTTGGATTGACATTGATTTCGTTGACCTTGATTGAGTTAGTATTAGTGACAAGGTAAGCGCCTATGCCCTCGTCCAAAAGCGCAATCGCCATCGGCCGTGCGTGCATCTCATTATCCGTATGCGTTACCAGCATTACCACATCAAAGTCGTTCACTACATCGTACAAATGTTGAATGCCTTCGTTCGTGTTCATTGTCATGTTCCTTCGTCAAAAAATTGGGGAAAGGTTTGATACTGCAACGAAAATATATTTACAATAATTGGGGTCAGAGTAAACTTATAACGTATTTACAATGGATTTCCGGTTTCGGTTGCAGCTGACTGCTAGTTAAGGTGGTCGGATCGGATATATTTTATCCAATAGATGTCTATTTTGCTTTATAAAGTCAGGCTGCCTGAAGATTCCACCGGAACCTATAACAATAAAAAAGGAATGCCATGTATAAATCCCTGTTTACAGCCACTTTAGTTGTGTTGTTTGCACTGCTGATGACCCATGCTCAAGCCGACAATCTGGATGCTGTCAATTACATGCCAGATGATTTGTTTGTTGTTGATTATTATGTGCTGCCCAATGGCATGAAGGTAACGCTTAAAGCCACTGACAAGGCTAACAATGTGTCCATTCGCATGAAGGTGGATTATGGCAGCTATGATGAGCATTGTGGCCAGCGTGAAACAGCGCACTTCCTGGAGCATTTGATATTTACCGGCACCAGTCAATTCACCGAAACGCAATTGGATGAAAAGGTTAGTGCCTGGGGCGCTTCATGGAATGCGGCTACGTACGATGATAAAACGGTTTACGAAATGGATATTCACTCTATTTATCAACAAGAGGCTTTATCGCTTTTGCATCATATTCTCACTGATTCTCAAATCAGCGAGAAGAATGTGAATACCTCGCGCGATATTATTCATCGTGAAAGTGGCGGCAAGCCATCGCTTATAAAGCGCTGGTCTTATCGGCACGGTATGCAGCATTCGGCGGGTGATTTTATGCGTGAAGACCAGGATCAGGAGCATTGCCGTGAATGGGAAATGGCGGATGCCATTTCGCGCCCACATATTATTGCGGCTTATAATACCTGGTATGTGCCCAATAATATGCACTTGTTTATTGTGGGCAAGTTAAGCCCGGATATAAAAGCGGATATAGAAAAAACTTTTTCACCGATGCTGAAAAAATCTGTGCCAGTACGCCTGAATAAAAAGCCATTACCGTATGCGAGTAATGAATACCACAATCATTTGAATGAAATCTATGGTGATGAAAGTCACTTGAATTACAAGTACCTGATTATTAATGACGATGATTATAAGCTTTACTACGCGATGATGATTTATGAAACCTACCTTTCAGAAAAAATCTATGAGTATATACGTACGCGGCAGGGTTTATCTTATTCTCCAATAGCGGGATTTAATTATATAGAATTCTATAGAGCACTAAACACTCTCATTGATGTGAATAATGAAGATATTGAAAAAGGCATTCATGCATTAAAGGATTTTGAGCGTGATGTGATCAGCAAACCTGTTACACAAAAGGATTTTGACAGGATCAAAAAACAGATCCTTATTGCTGAATCCATGGATGATAATCCCAATAGTTCAATGGCTGATTATTTTATTGATGACCTGGATGAGTTTGAACGGCACGGTAAATATCTGGATATGGAAGAGCAGTTTAAGGCAGTCACTATTGATGATGTGAATAATTTTTATAAGAAGAATTTGAGGGCGCAAAAAATTCTGGTGGTAAATGAACCTTTATTAAGCACATCCAACTTTATGATATTGGTTATTGGTTTGCCTTTATTGTTAATAGGCATCCTGCTGTTTTTTATATGGCATAAAGTTAAAGGCAGGAGAAATTCTATTTAAGGTGGTTAATTTGGCCTGCGCCAGATTTGAAGTTTGTTTTCCTGAATTTTCGGGTAAAGGCGGGTTGTTTTTGCGGCGATGAGTTTTTGGGGGTTGTCGCGGTCAAGCCCGCTCCTACGGGTGCGAGATATCGTTCAGGTTGTTTGTGAGAGTTAATAGGGGCGGAACAGATAATTTTATCAATTTTCCAATTGATAAATAATCATAGGGTCAGTCTCGATTGAAGTTTGGCTTCTGTTCCCTGAGCGTAGCCTAAGGGACATAACTTTCTGGTCTATGGCCTTTGCCCGGTATAATACAATCGGGCCCCCGTAAAGTATTGACATCAAAACCAAACCACTATAATTTTGAACAGTACTAACCACTATTGATATCAAGGATGCTTTGCTCGAACTCAACATTGAGCGATTTTTTCATTTTAGAAACAACAACTGCCATTGCATATCATGTCGCCCGATGCAATGTTGTAGCGTTACAAAGAGGAGTTAATCAATGACCCAAAAGACACCACCGCAAACCCTGCAAATCCGCAACAGCACCGCTGAGTTTTTGATGTTTTCTGCCCAGGCTGGGCAAGGCAGTATTGAGGTGAGGGTAGAGAGTGATACGGTATGGCTTAGCCAAAAGTTGATGGCTGAGTTGTTTGCTGTGGATGTTAGAACCATCAGTGAACATCTACGGAATATTTTTGAAAGCAAAGAGCTACAGGAGAATGCAGTTATCCGGAAATTCCGGATAACTGCCGCAGACGGCAAGCAATACAACACTCAGTTCTATAGCCTGGATGCCATTATCTCTGTGGGTTATAGGGTTAACTCTTCGAGGGCTACCCAGTTCCGCCAATGGGCAACCGGCATTTTGCGTGAATTTGCGATCAAGGGTTTTGTGCTGGACAGAAAGCGTCTGGAAAACGGTAGTTTTTTGGGTGAGGATTATTTTGAACGACTGCTGGAAGAAATTCGTGAGATACGGCTTAGCGAACGCAGGTTCTACCAGAAGATCACTGATATTTATGCCACTAGCATGGATTACAACAAAGAAGCAGATGCCACCCAGGTTTTTTTTGCCAAGGTGTAGAATAAATTACATTTTGCAATTCATGGGTGTACGGCTGCCGAATTGATTATGGGGCGGTCTGATGCCGATAAAACGCACATGGGGCTAACTAGCTGGGAAAAAGTACCGGAAGGCAAGATACTCCGAGCCGATGTGGTGGTGGCGAAGAATTACTTGCAGCAGGAAGAGCTGGAAGCATTAAGCCGTATTGTGAGTATGTATCTGGATTATGCGGAAAATATGGCATTGCGAAAAATGCCGATGACGATGGAGGATTGGGCAACAAAACTGGATGCATTTTTGCAATTCAATGAACAGGATATTCTCGATAATTCTGGCAATGCGACCGCTGAAATGGCTAAAGCCTTTGCACTCTCTGAATTTGAAAAATACAGGGTAGTGCAGGATCGTTTGTTCAATTCCGATTTTGATAAAATGCTTACTGATTTAACGAAAAAAGATGACTCAAGCCAATGATAAAACGGGTTGAAAGTTGAACTTCTGTTCGACAAGTCAGGCTGAAGGCTGAGCGACAACTCATGAGGGGTTGGGCTGATTTTTTTATCAATCAATGTAGCCTTTAAAACAAGTCGCCCTGCGCCGATACAACTTCCACAACATCACCCACGCTAATCATCCCCGATTTTGTAATTTTTGCACACAAGCCGCCATGCCCTAACATCGCTGCCAAGCCTCCTTTGCCGATGGCGGTTTCCATACGTGAACAGGGATGGCACAGTGCGGTGGCTTCAAATTCGGCATCGCCAATTTTGAACGTCTGGTAGCGCATGGCCGTGAGGTTGATGCCGCTGACCACCAGGTTACGCCGCAGCATATCGGGGGTGATATGGGCATTACCGCTGAAGTGTATTATCTGCTGGATATATTCTTCGGAAATCAGCGTTATTTGCCTGCCGGAGCCGGGCGTTTTGCCGCAACGGTGGTCACCTTCAAGGCCGAGTTCTTGTAGCGCCATGGCGCTGGATAAGGCGAGCATGGGTTGTTTGTGTTCGGGGCGCACGCCTATCCAGGTGAGTTTGCCTGCGGGCAGGTTTTTTACATAGCGGCTGAATAGCTGGCTTTGACTTTTCATGGCATATTGTTGATAAATACAAATGGGTTTGATTATCGTATATACGGTGTTGTTCGTTTTTTGGAGTATGGCATGTTAAAAGAAAAAACACATTTTACGGTTCACGGTTTGCAGGTGAACGGTTATTTCCATTTTCCCGAAGGCGAGAGAAAAACGTTGCCGATGGTGGTGATGTTTAATGGTTATGGCACGGAGTGGAGTTTTGGCACTGCGCCATTTATCGAGGCTTTTACGGCATTGGGTTTTGTGACGCTGAATATCGATTATCGCTACTTTGGTGAAAGTGAGGGCGGTGAAAGCGAGAGTGGTCAAAGAGAAGCACAGCCACGGCAAATGGTCGATATACCAGCGCAGTTAGACGATTGTCGTGGAGCGATAAATCATGCGCTGGCGCAACCGTGGGTGGATAAAACGCGTCTGGTGATTTGGGGCAGTTCTTTGGGGGGTGGCCATGCTATTTCGATGGCGGCGGAATTTCCACAGGCAAAAGCCTTGATTGCGCAGGTGCCACATTGTTGCAGCCGTGCGGCGATGAAGCGGGTGAAACTTTCAGCGATTTTTAAAGGCATGGGTTTGTCGATGGTTGATGCCATCGGTGGATTGTTGGGCAGACCGGTGATAACCATTCCGATAGTGGCGGAGCCTGATGCTTATGGCGTGATGAATCATCCGCACTGGAAAGAGCATTATTTGGCACTGGCGGCTCACAGCAAAACCTGGGTGAATGCTATTCCGGCACGTTCTTTGGCCAAGGGCGGTGATTACCGGCCGTTGATGGTGGCGCAGAACATTCAATGCCCGGCCTTATTGGTGGCGGCTGAAGGCGATTCTGGCGTGCCTGTAGAGGCGGTTAAACAGACGGCGCAAAAAATGGCGCAATGTGAGTTGTTTACCTTTGCCGGTGAGCATTTTGATGTTTATCACGGCTATTTTTTTACTGATATCCTGGCCAGGGAGGTGACCTTTTTAAGAGAAAAAGTGCTCTTTTCTTGAATAGTTGCGCAATAGTGGTTATTTTTTACTTTATATCCCTGTAATCTTTCCTGGATAAAACAATAATAAAAAGTTCAAGAGGCTGTAAGAAGGAATCCGCATGAGTTCAGATGATGCATTTGATGATGAAATTGTAGAGATTTTCGTTGAGGAAGTGGGCGAGGTGTTATCGCAAATTGATGACAATTTGCCTATTTGGGAAGCCAATGTGGCTAATGAAGTCGCTTTGAAAGAAGTGCGCCGGGCTTTTCATACCCTGAAGGGCAGTGGCCGTATGGTGCAGGCTCTGGATATTGGTGAATTGGCGTGGTCGGTAGAGAGTATGTTAAACCGCGTTATAGATAATACCCTGAAAGTTCAGCCCGCGGTTTTTGAAGTGGTAAAAGAAACCCGCGCTGCTGTTCCAGCTATGTTGAAGGCTTTCAGGAATAAACAGGCTGCAGCACTTTCGGGTGTGAATTTTACCCAGCTGATTGATCAGGCCAAGGACATTGTTGCAGGTAAGGCAGTAGCACCTTTGCGGGCAGCTACTACCGTAGAATATACGGATGAAATTCTTGCCGCCCATGTGATGCCGGCTACTAATACAATGGATATGGTAGAAATTGAAGCGCTGAAAGAACGTATTGGCGAATTGAGCGTGTCGATTAATGAAATAAAACGTAATTTCCTCACTATGAGTACGCAGATTGACTCCATTAGTGCGCAAGTGAAAATGATGCCCAAAGGGCTTGATCCGATGGCTATCAATAAGCAATTAAGAAATGCGGATCAGGAAATCCAGGAGCTGAAGTATTTCATAAAAGCTTCCAGTGAAAAAATGATGGCTGATACTTTGGATCAGCAGCGCCGCCTTGATGCCAAGGTAGACAGGGAGCTGCGTATAGTGAATGGACTGAGCGAAAAAGTGGATGAAGATGTGCAGAAAATCGGTGCGCAGTTAAAAGCTGAGTTTACCAGTGTTGTCAAAGCCTGGGCATTGGGTGCGGCAGGGGTATCTGTGATATTCACTATTATTCTGGCTGCTATCCTGCATTGACCCAGCATTGACCCTGCATTGAGTTTTTGCTTTTATCGGGCAAAAACTTGGCAAAATCCTGATGGCAGTTTAGTATTCTTTTAAATCCTTTTAGAAAATATCATGAAAACAGTCAGCAATTCACAGTGCAAGCCTGCCTCGGTGTTCATCACTGCGGTATTTGCCTGTGTGTGTTTTGTTGGCAAGCTCCTCCTCCTGCCCCCCAGGGCAGCATAATTCTTTTTCCACAAAATTTTTTTTCTATCCCTATTCACGATAAACTACGCCGATAGCGTGGAGTACTCATTATGAGCAAACAAAAATTAGTCATTTTCGACACGACCTTGCGTGATGGCGAGCAAAGCCCCGGCGCGTCGATGACCAAAGATGAAAAAATCCGTATTGCCTCCGTTCTGGAGAAAATGAAAGTTGATGTTATCGAAGCCGGTTTTGCCATTGCCAGTGTCGGTGATTTTGAAGCGGTGAAAGCGGTAGCCGAGATTATCAAGGACAGCCGCATTTGCAGCCTGTCGCGTGCCAATCGTAAAGATATAGAGCGAGCCGGGGAAGCGTTGAAAAACGCCAATGCCAGCCGTATACATACCTTTATTGCCACATCGCCTATCCATATGCAATACAAGTTGAAGATGGAGCCCGATGCAGTACTTGAGCGGGCGATTGATTCAGTGAAGTTCGCGCGCCAGTTTACTGATGATGTGGAATTTTCCTGCGAAGATGCCAGCCGTTCTGAATTTGAGTTTATGTGCCGTATTATTGAGCAGGTGATCAATGCGGGTGCCACGACCATCAATATTCCCGATACAGTAGGTTATGGCGAGCCTGCGCAATATGGCTTGTTGATTGAAAGGCTGATCAAGAATATCCCGAATTCCGACAAGGCGATATTCTCGGTGCATTGCCATAACGATTTAGGTTTGGCGGTAGCCAATTCTTTATCGGCAGTGATGCACGGTGCGCGCCAGGTGGAATGTACCATCAACGGTTTGGGCGAACGTGCGGGCAATGCTTCCCTGGAGGAAATTGTGATGGCGGTGCGTACACGCCATGATATCTTTCCGGTGGAAACGACTATTGAAGCGCAATATATCGTTCCTGCATCGCGTTTAGTGTCGAGCATTACCGGTTTCCCAGTGCAGCCTAACAAGGCTATTGTGGGTGCCAATGCGTTTGCGCATGAAGCCGGCATTCACCAGGATGGCGTATTGAAACATCGCGAAACTTACGAAATCATGCGTGCACAAGATGTAGGTTGGAGTGAAAACCGTCTTGTGTTGGGTAAGCATTCTGGTCGGGCAGCATTTAAATCACGTCTTGAAGCGTTGGGTTACAAGTTTCATTCTGATGAAGAAACCAATGCCTTGTTTGTTAGATTCAAGGATTTAGCCGATAAAAAACATGAAATCTTCGATGAGGATTTGCAGGCGCTGGTAACCAATGCACAGGATGAAGACCGTAATGAAATTTATCAATATGAAAGTATTGAGGCAGTTTCCAGTACGGGCAAAAAACCCAAGGCGACAGTAACGCTGAGCATCAATGGTGAAAGTAAACAAGCGAGTGCTGAAGGTGATGGCCCTGTAGATGCAGTATTCAGGGCCATAGAAGCAATTATCCATTCCAATGCCGAGCTTAAGTTGTATTCAGTTAATGCTATTACCAAGGGCAGCGATTCTCAAGGTGAGGTAACAGTTCGCTTGCAGCAGGATAGTGCGATTGTGAATGGCTCTGGCGCAGACACTGATATTATCGTGGCATCGGCCAAGGCTTATATCAATGCGATTAATATCCTTAACTCGGGCGCTTTGAAAGAGCATCCGCAAAAAGAAGGTGTTTGATGCAGGAAGGGCAGCGCCGCAGTTTATTGGAAAGCATGGGGTTGAGAATACTTCGGCCCCGTTTCCGGTTGCCTGCGGCTAAACCCTCTCTGCAATTAATGGTTGAAAATTCTCCTATAGAAGAAATTCCCCGGTCTTCTGGTGTTGCGCATGTAGTTGCGCATGTAGTTGCGCATGTTGTTGCTGAGTCAGCAGTTATTGCTAAAGTGGATGTTGGGTTTGATACGCCAACAGTGGTCAGGCCATCAGTATGGATTGACCAGGAATCTGATGTACGTGTCGTTAAAAAAACGGCAGATGTTTCGCCGTCTCTTGTGAATGCCATTAAATATCGCCATCGCCTGGTGCGTATTGGCGAATTATTAATGTTGTTAGATCAACCGACCCTCCAATGGCATGAAAATGAAGATTGCAAAGCTTTCTTCTCTGATATTTATTTTTCCTTGACGGGTAAAAAATTTGAATACTGGTCTGATGTGCAATTTGATTGGCCGCCGGTAAAAAATTTCCCTTATGCCAATGATGTATCTATAGCACAACAAACGTTGCAAGCATTCGTTGACGAACAAGTACAGCAACCTTCTTGCAAGTGGGTGATACTTTGGGGGCAGGGAGTTACGCAGTCATTATTGGGTAAAACATTAGCTGCCGGTGAAATGGAATTTTTGGGGCATTTGCCGGTGCTGGTTGTCGAAAATTACCAGGATTATTGGCGTGAACCTTCCAGGAAGCGGATTCTCTGGCAACAGTTACAGGTTGTGAAGAAATCGCTGGCCGGCAATGCCTAGTATTCGATTGGCTGTTGCAGAGGATTTAACGGCTTTAGTGAATATTGAAAATGCTGCGGGTTTCAATCACTGGAGTGCATCGCAACTCGAAGAAAGCCTGCAAAACCATACTATTTATGTGGTTGAAGAGTGCGGTGAGTTATCAGGTTTTGCTATCTTCCAGAATATTATTGATGAAGTTGAATTGTTGAATATTGTGGTTTCGCCGGCGCAACAAGGCCAGGGTATTGGTAAAGCGTTATTGTTATACGCTTTAAAAATCTATAATGCACAAAATATTGAGCGTTGTTTTCTTGAGGTTGCTGTCAATAATCTTGCAGCTGTTGCGTTATATACGCGCCTGGGATTTGAGCAGGTTGGTTTACGAAAAAATTATTATGATACGGCACAAGGCAAAATAGACGCCATTATTATGCAACTCGATGTAAGGAGAGATGTATGCAAGAACTAACAACTGATTTATGGTCAATCCTGTTGCCGGAAGAATGGGATGCCGAGCAGGAAGATGAAACGGTATATATCGTTGATGAAGATGAAGTCAGTATTATTGAAATTACCCCGTTGCTGCCGGAAAAAGGCGTAACAGCCAAAGCATTACTGCAGCAGCTGGTGGGTGTAGATGCCAAAAAAACCGAGTTGGCAGAACTTGAAGCGTATTATCGCGAGTTTGAAGAAGATGAGATGTTCTGGCGTGAATGGCACTGCAATGCCAAAAATTTTGTGCTGGTGATCAGTCACGGATGTGATGTTTCCAACAAGAATATGGATGATGGTTCAGTAGATGATTTGTTATCCACATTGATGCTGGTGGATGAATAATATGCGACTGTTGCATACCATGATTCGTGTGGGTGACCTGGATAAATCCATCGTTTTTTACACGGATATTTTTGGTATGAAATTACTGCGTAAAAAGGATTATCAGGAAGGTCGTTTTACACTGGCGTTTGTGGGTTATGGTGATGAAAGCGAAAATGCCGTGCTGGAGCTTACGCATAATTGGGATACTGCCAGTTACGAGTTAGGTAATGGATTTGGCCATATCGCCATTGCTGTTGAAGATGTCTATAAAGCCTGTACTGATATCAAGGCTAAGGGCGGCGAAGTGGTGCGTGAGGCTGGGCCAATGAAACACGGTACATCCGTTATTGCCTTTGTGAAAGATCCTGATGGCTACATGATTGAATTGATCGAGCGCCAATAAACGCCTGCTATTTGCCGATGCTGGCTTTATGAAGCCGGCATCTTGATCCACACTGTTTACAAATCTTATTTTCTTTTCAGGAAAACGCCGGTTTCAATGTGTTCGGTATAGGGGAACTGGTCAAACAGCGCTGCTTTTTCAATAGTATGGGTTTTACACAAGCTATTGAGGTTGTTGGTCAGTGTTTGCGGATTGCAGGAAATATACAGGATGTGATCAAAGCGCTGAATTAATGCTAACGTAGCATCATCAAGGCCGGCGCGAGGTGGATCTACCAGTACAGTAGAAAATTGATAATCATCCAGTGCAATGCCGTTTTCTTCCAGTCGCCTGAATTCGCGCACATGATTTAATGCGGCGCTGATATCCTCGCTCGACATACGACAGACTTTGACATTTTCAATGCCATTGGTGGAAAAATTATACTGCGCAGATTTTACCGAAGGTTTACTGATTTCAGTGGCTAACACCTTATCAAAATGTTCAGCCAGTGCGACGGTGAAATTGCCATTGCCACAATACAGTTCAAGAAGATCGCCTGTTGAATTGGCGAGTTGTGTTTTTGCCCATGCCAGCATGTGTTGATTCACAACAGCATTGGGCTGAGTAAAACCACCTTCCATTTGGCGATAATGCAAGCTTTTGCCATTCACGCTGAGTATTTCATCAACATAATCTTTGGAAATCACAATGCGTTGCTGACGACTGCGGCCAATAATTGAGGTTGAAATTTGTTGCTCAAGTTGCTGTGCTGCAACTGTCCAGGTGTCATCCAGTTTGCGATGGTAAATCAAGGTGATCAGGTTATCGCCATTCAATGTACTTAAAAATTCCACCTGGAATAATTTTTCCGAAAGTGCAGGGGAGACTAATAAAATCTCTCGCAGTTGCAACATCAGTTTGTTGATGTTGTCATGGGCGATGGGCAATTGATTTATTCGTATCGGGTTATAAGCATCGCCTTTGGGGAACATGGCAAAATAAGCACCTTCGTTAGAATGCCAGAAGCGAAACTCGGCGCGCATACGAAAGCCTGCAACAGGCGAAGCATGTACGTTTAAAGCAGGCGCATGGAATGGGGCAAGCAACTCGCCCAGGCGTAAAGTTTTTTCATGTAAAAGTGTTGAATACTGTTCAGGTTTAAAGCTGGAAAGAGGCATGATAGTTCTTAATCAAAAAAGTGTTTGTTGCGTTGCAGCCACAAAGTATTGGCTTGTTGTTGGGCTGCTTCCATATTATTTAAATGCTGGATACTGTTTAACACTATAGCCAAAGTGCCGGTAATGGCATTCTCGGCGTAGATGTCAGTTACATTGCCATTCCATACCGCCTTGAAGTGTACAAGATCCAGTTCTTCGGCTTCCTCTTGCCGGCCTTCGAGCAGGCGTGGCCATTTTTCTTCATGCAAGATGCCATTTTGAATCGATTTTACCAGGCAGGTTGCTTCAGATTTCCTTTCAATTTCGCCACCTTCACCTTTAAATACCACCATATTCTTTTGCCCTAACAAATGCGCAGCCTGTTGGTGCGTATCGGCATAAGCGGGGTGGAAGATACTCTGGAATGAGTAGGAAGCTTCTAACGGATTAATCAATCGGCACAAGGTATGTACGGGTGAGCGCAAACCAAACAGGCTACGCAGGTCAATCAGCTTTGCCAGTGGCGGGCATAGTGCATTTAATGGCATAAAACATAGATGTTGTTGGTTGAGTTGAGCTTCAACTTCCTGCCAGTTGTTTGCTATGGGTAAACCTAATTCGGTAAATACATCTTCTGTGTATAAGCGCCCCGCAGTATGGCCTTTGGCGCCGTGAATAAATATGCGGTAGCCATTTTGCGCAAGAATCAACAGGGTAGCGATAAACCATGGCAGGTGTTTGCGTTTGCCGGCGTAGGATGACCAGTCAATATCTATCGTAATGTTTTTAGGTGCAGAGATATAATCTTTACAGGCTTGCACAAAGCCGGCGATTTCTTCTGCGCTTTCTTCCTTAACGCGTAATAACATCAGGAAGGCGCCAACCTGGACATCTTCTACTTCGCCTTTCAGGATGGCGCTGAATGCAGAGTAGGCTTCTTCCTGGGTGAGGGAGCGCGAGCCAGTTTTGCCTTTACCGAGAATGCGGATGTATTGTGCGAATGGATGTTCGTTAATCAGTGTCGTCATAATTTTATAAGCAGTTAGGTGGTTTTGGCAGCCCGGCAATTTTGCTGATAATTTTTGCCGGGCTTTGCGGAAATAAACTTAATAGATAAATGCTACGACCTTTTTCAGTGCCAAGTTCCTTGCCTATCCATTTTACAAAGGGGCGCATTTCCGGGGATATATCAAACTGGTTGTGATATTTTCTCGCGCTGTAAATCAGCTCCCAGTGTGCGGCTGTTAAGGTTATGTCTTCCTGTATTGCAATGCTTTTGGCAATGTCTTCGTTCCACTGTTTTAAATCGGTGAGAAAACCTTCACTATCGTACATGATCAATACCAGCTGATATTTTTGCTGGCGTTAAATACTCGCTCGACAAAATCGTTCATGGAAATCATTTGCACGGAGGTGTCGATATTCGGGATGCCACGCATTTCTACATCGTCATGCAATGCCAGGCATTGGCAGTTAATGGCCTTGATTTTATTAATGCTGTTCGTAGCATTAATAGCGGCATATACACCATCATCGATAAGGATGACCTGGTCATTTTCATTGATAAATGGCAGGGCATCATTCAAGGCTGAATGTTGTAATGGTGACTTGTTAATAATATGCAAGATCATGTTATAACGTTATTACTGTATCAGCTTTCTGGATCAGCTGTTTGATGGTTTGGGTGTCAACAATCTGTGCTTGTTGAAAAAGGTTTGCACTATCAAGCCCGCGTTCCTTGATGGATTCTGCATCCGCATAGATATCATTGATGTCATAAAGGCTTAAAGCTGCCAGTGTCTTGCTGATGTTTTTACGTTGTTTGATCTCGGATTTTTGATCATTCATTAATTGATACACACCATCATTGATGAAGGCGAGCTGTACGTGTTGGTCAAAAGCGGCTGTTGCCAGTGCCATATCCAGCGCTTCCCTGGCGAGAGTGCTGCCATAAGGGGTTTGTCGCAAGAGGAATAAATAACGCATCAGTTCAAGCTCCAAACACGATATATTTATCGGCATTGTTTACAGCGTCAATCCATTGGCCAAGGCCTGAAAGCTCAAAGCATGTATGCAGGTTGTGCTGGCTTTTATCATAACGTTTGGCTTCAACTGCATTGATGATGCCGCGTTTTAGTCCGGAGGCGATGCATATAACGGCTTCAATATGGTTTTCCGTGATGAATGTTTGCCAGCTTGCAGGAAGATTTTGTTCGTCTTGCGCGCTGATGCCAAGTTCTGAGCCTATGCTTGCGGCTTCATGATAAAAAAACAGGCGCTCAATCCTGTGCCCTGATGCAATAACGGTTTTTGCAAAGTTGAGCGCGGTATGAGAGCTGCTATTGGCAGTCGGGCTGCCCAGAATCATGATGGCAATGGATTTGCTCATGGCTTAATTAGGTCAAATATGAAAATGAATGTGTAGGTTAAATAAAAAAGCCCCGCAATGCGAGGCTTTTGACAGTGTTTGGCTGTTGATTAATCGTCGTTCATTACGCCAAGAATGTGCAACAAGCTAACAAAGATGTTGTAAACGCTGAGGTATAAATCGGCAGTCGCTAAAATGTAATTGCGTTGGCCACCATTTATGATTTGACTGGTTTCAAACAGGATATAAGCCGACATAATAAACACTACAGCAGCTGATACAGCCAGACTGAGCACAGGAATGTGCAGGAATATATTGGCAATCGATGCCACCATCACCAGAATCATGCCGATCATGAGGAAACCGCCCAAATAGGAAAAATCTTTTTTGGTGGTCATGACATAAGCAGAAAGACTCAGGAAGATAATCGCTGTACCCGCCAACGCCTGCATCACAATAGCTGTGCCATTGGCAGTATTAAGGTAATGGTTAATGATTGGGCCTAATCCAAAGCCCAATAAACCTGTGAATGCAAATACGGCCAGAATGCCTTTTTCGGAATTGGCAGTGCGCGGTATAACAAACCAGATGATAGCGATGGCAGCAATTGAGCATACTAATGAAATGCCATGCCCAATGTTTAAAACCATGGCTAAACTAGCCATCAATGCACTGAAAAATAAAGTGGCGCTGAGTAGCATATAGGTATTTTTCAGAACCTTGTTAATTTCCAAAGCGGAATTTTGGCTTGGCGATAATATATGGTCGTGTTGCATATTTATTTCCTGATAAATGAATACGTTATTCAATATGTCAAAGGCTGCTTTTAAATGCAAGGCAAATGACTTTCTGTGCAATTAATTAGATGGAGTTGTTTTTATAAAGTTCAATGATGGATTTTACATGGATAAGCAGGAAAATTACTGTAGGCAGTCATTGATATTTTAAGTGGCGGTGGGCCAGACCGTTTTATTATAATTCTTTAAAGTCCTTTAATCTTCCAAGTATCCTCGTAAGTCTTTATTTTATATGGTTTTAATTGTACCATAATTCCATTGTCGTCCAACTACGAATGTTAATATCCACAGCCAAGTGTGGGAACAAGTGTGGGAACAAACTAATGGCGGTGTGTTTTTAAATGGGCAAATTAACCTCAAAACAGATTGAAAGTATTAAAGAAGCTGGCACCTATGAAGATGGTGATGGATTGCGGCTTATTGTGAAAGTTTCAGGACGCAAGTCGTGGGCTTTACGATTCCAACTAGCGGGAAAAAGGCGTGATATGGGCTTGGGAAGTTATCCTGAATTAGGGCTTTCTGATGCAAGAAAAAAGTCTATTGAAAGTCGTAGGCTATTGATGGATGGACTTGACCCTATGAACAAAAGGGCAGATGAAGCTAAGCAAAAATTGGCAGACAAAAAGTCAAAAATAGCCGAACACATAACATTTAAAGCAGTGGCAGACGATTATATCGACACCCACAAAATCAAGTGGAAAGTCAAAAGCGAAAAACCGAGCAAGACTGAAATGCAATGGCGTACATCATTGGCAACTTATGCTCATCCCATTCTCGGTGAGATTTCTCCAGCTGATATTACAACCGAAGATGTGTTGAATGTTTTAAATCCAATATGGAAAGTAAAGCCTGAAACAGCCAGTCGAGTTCGCAACCGAATTGAGTTAATACTTGATGCCGCTAAATCAAGAAAATTACGCTCTGGCGAAAACCCTGCTCGTTGGCGTGGACATTTATCCTTATTGCTACCTGAAAGATCAAAGGTAAAAGCAGTGGTAAATCATCCATCATTAACATGGCAAAGAATGCCACAATTTATGTCTGTGATTTTAAAACAAGAAGATATGAGTGCCAAAGCATTGCAGTTGACTATATTAACGGCGTGTCGAACCAGTGAGGTTCTGGAAGCATCATGGAAGGAATTTGATTTACAAACGGGTATTTGGGTTATTCCAGCTATCCGTATGAAAGCTGAAAAAGAGCATCGTGTACCACTGTCAAAGCACTTGATAGAGATGTTAAAAAGCATGAACTATTTGTCTGGAAATTCTTTTTTGTTTCCAAGTATTCAGGAGGGTAAGTGCTTATCCAATATGTCGATGTTGATGAAAGTGCGTGGTATGGATGAAACCAGTATTGCCAACGGTGGTAACG
>CAZTZY010000066.1:0-18385 GCA_964617765.1 uncultured Spongiibacteraceae bacterium | reverse complement strand
GCTTTGGAGCCGCCCTTGGTTTCTTCGCCCATGATGCCTTCCCAGGCTTTGGCTTTCATCCAGCGTTCTACCAGGCGGAAGGTTTCCAGCAATACCGGAATATCGCGTTTGTCGGTAAAAAACTTGAAGTCGATTCGCGGTTTTACTTTCGGGTCGCTGCTGATGATATCGACATAACCACGGCTGTGTGGCGTGAGGTTGCAGGCGCGGATACTGACGCCGTGTTGCTTGGGCGGCTTATCGAGCATGTTATACATCATGCACGGTACAAAATGCAGCTGGATATCCGGAGCGGGTAATCCGGGTTGTGAATGGCAGAAGGCACCGGCCTCGATCATGTTCAGGCTGCCTACGCCTTTCTTGTGCACAAAATAATTCCAGGCAATACCCATCTGTTGGATCAGGCTGTTGGCCGGGCCATTCATGGTGATAGGCAATGAGCAGGGGTAGTTCAGCAACAGGCTGATGTGGTCTTGCAGGTTTTCACCGACACCGGGTAAATGCTGCACCACCGGGATGCCAAGTTTTTGCAGTTTGTTTTCATCGCCGATACCGGAGAGCAACAGCAGTTGCGGGCTGTTGAAAGCACCACCACAGAGGATAACTTCTTTATTGGCCTTGAAGGTCAGCTGCTTGCTGCCGCGGCTGGCGATAACGCCTGTGGCACGTTTGCCATCGAACAGCACTTTTTCGGCCAGTACACCGGTTTCAATGGTGAAGTTAGCGGCTTTCTTGATCGGGCGGATAAAGGTTTTGGAGGAGCCCCAGCGCTGGCCCTGGTAAACATTGGCGTGATAGCGCCCAACACCTTCCTGTACTGCGCCATTAAAGTCGCTGTTGGCGGGCAAGCCCAGCTCGCGGCCGGCGGCGATAAATTTGTCGAACAACGGGCTGTCGCCCAGGGTTTTCATGATGGGCAGTTCGCCCTTGCTGCTGTGGTATTCGTTATCGGTAAAATCATAGTTTTCGATGGATTTGAAGTTGTTCAGTACATCCTTGTAGCTCCACCCTTCGTTGCCCAGTGATGCCCAGTGGTCGTAATCAACAGCATTGCCACGAATGGCGACCATGCCGTTCAGGTTGCTGCTGCCGCCCAGCATTTTGCCGCGATGCTGCATCAGGCGGCGGTTGTTCAGTTCGGTTTGAGGTTCGGAATCGAGGTACCAGTTGTTTCTTTTGCTTTTTATCATTTCCTGGGTGCCGCCCGGCATATCAATCATCGGGTTGTTGTCTTGCGGGCCGGCTTCCAGCAACAATACGGAATGGCCACTCTTGACCAGGCGGTTGGCAACAACAGCACCGGCAGAACCAGCACCGACGACGATATAATCAAATGAATTCATGTTGGGTTCCTGAGTGCAGATTTTTATGGTGATAAATTTTCAAATGTTAGCACATTATCCATGTCAAATAAGTGCCTATTGGTGTGCCTATTGGTGTGTCTATGGGAGTGCCTGCAGAAGTTGCCAGTGGAGTTATTTATCCCTGAATGGATTGCCGGGTTATACTCTCATTGCCCTTTAATGGCGTTTTTGAAAGGGCATTTCGAATAAACCGGAATGATCGATCGTTTTATTGAGGAGCATCCAGTAACACAGAAACTTCTTTTATGACGCTTCCTGTCGGCGAGATGATTTCCACCAGGAAATGCGCGTAGGGCTCATTAATGTTTTTCGGGCTATCAATGGCCAATGTGGCTCCTTTTTCATCCCGTATTATGGAAAATTGTAAGGTTGAGTGAAAAGCCTCAAAGTCGATACCCATTTTTTGATAGGTTGCCTGTTTGGCGATGGCAACTTTAATGTCTTCATCCGTTAAATTACCGATCCCAAGAATGGGTATTTCGATGTGTAAAGGTTGTCCCAACAGGGTATTCGAACTGGGAGTGCCGAGTCCTAGTGCCATGGCAGGGTTCTGCCAAAGGAGGATGAGTGCAGTGAATATCAGGCTGAAATATTTCATGGTGGCTTCCTGTTTTGGCTTCAATTGTGTCATCTGGGCAAGTTTACTTTAATCAATAGCTTATAGTGGTTAAAATAGCAGCTTTTATCAATAAGTGGATAGTCGATATGACAACTGTTTTCAAATCTCCGCATGATCTCAAAGTCAAAGAAGGGCAATCTTTAGGTACTACTGACTGGCTGTTGATAGACCAAAGCCGTATCAATTTGTTTGCCGATGCGACGGGCGATCATCAATGGATACACGTTGATCCTGAAAAAGCCAAGGATGGACCTTTCGGAGCCTGTATTGCACATGGCTATCTAACACTTTCACTGGTTAATTATTTTTTACCGCAATTGATTGATGTGCAAGGTATTAAAATGGGTGTGAATGTAGGGCTTGATCGTGTACGTTTCCCCATGCATGTTGTCGCAGGTTCAAAAATCCGTGGTGTGGGTGAAATTGTGGGGGTAGAAGAAATCAAGGGTGCCATTCAATCGGTAGTGCGTGTTACCGTTGAAATAGAAGGGCAAGAACGCCCTGCGTGCGTTGCAGATACTATTTCACGTTATTTTCCGGCATAGTATTTTATCGGGGTGGCACAAACTGCCCTTATTGTGTTTTTGTTAAAAGGAAATATCCGTGTTTGATACCTTGTCACAAAAAATACTCGCTGCACAAAATGAATGTACCTTGTGCTGGGTGACGAAAGACGGTTCTCCGGCAGCTACCGTAGTCAGTTTTATTGTTGAAGATGGTTGTTTGTGGATGACTGCAATCAGTGGTTGTGCGCGTGATATTGCCATTAGTCGCGATGGTCGAGTGGCCGTTGTAGTCAGTGGCGCAGGGAGTAAAGTGGGCGATACACGGTGTGTTTCGATGCGCGGTACCTGCGAGATTTTACGGGATGAAAAAACACGAGACTGGTTTTTCCCGAGATTTTCAAAAAGGGTTCTGTATAAAAGCCGAATCTCTGCCAAAATGATGTCGTCATCCATGAATAACGCATCGAATGTGGTGTTGAAGTTCACGCCGGATAAAATCATTCCGTATGACGCGCAAAAGATGATGAAACTGGCGAACTTTATGCTGTAACAGGTTCTAATCAAGCAATGATCAATGTTGAGGTAGTGAAAATGCATAAAACACAGAAGTGGGTAATAGCTATTTTGCTGAGTGTTTTTTCATCGTTAACATTGGCAGCGAACCAGTTGCTGGAGTATTCAATAAAGGAAGCCATGAATACTGAAGATGCCAGGTTGCGTTTGGGGGATTCGGTTAAATTCTATTTTGGCGAGAAGCCTGCCAATCTTTCCGGACGCGCTATTGTAGTATCCAAGGTGCGTCGTAAAACCATGCGTGACAAGGAAAACGCCTGTCATTGGGCATTTTTATCGTCACTCCTGAAGTTAAAAGAAGAGGCCATCGAACGTAATAGCCATTATGTGGTAAACATTGCCTCCAACTATAAAAACAACGTTATTCTGAGTAAGGATAAATATCAGTGTGCCCTCGGCCTTGTTGCGGCAGAAGTCGCGTTGAAGGGCGAATTGATGGAACCTTCGGCAACGTTGAGTAATGTTGTGAAAGAAAGTACAACAACATATTCAAAACCGGTGGATATTTCTGATGCGATTCTAACACCTGAGCCTATCATTACACCGAGATCGGCGCAGCCACAAACCCGGCAGGTTAACCCCCCCGTTGTTTCGCCACAAGTTGTAACACCTCAAGCTGTACCATCACCGCAATCACAATCGGGTGCCGACCTGGGTCGTTCTGTTGAGGATCGTTTGCGGGTTTTGAAAGAGTTGCATGAAGCAGGCGAGATTGATCAAAAAACCTACGAAGCACAACGACAACGCATTCTTGATGGTATTTGATACCTTCTTTCCGTGCTTATTGATAGCTAAGTATTATTGTTAGATAGTTTGCTGTTATTGAAAGACAAGAATAATGAGTATTAAGGTGTCCTTAAACTTATTGTGGTTTTAGCAGCCTATTCCATCTGCGCCTCTTATATTAACGATATTTAATCTTTTGAAGTTGGCGCTTATTCGTTTCTTGGACAAAACTTAAAAAGCAAAACCGCAGTTTAGATTGAATTTAACAGCGGAAGGGATATGCCATTATTGAAAGATATATGGTGTAAGTTGGAGTTACAAAAAAACGGATCGAGAAAAGGAGACAGGATTATGAAGTTCCCCATCATTAAAACCACTATGTTGTTTATTGCATTAACCCCCAGTATTTACACCTACGCAGATATTGCCATAGTCGGAAGTTCTGGCTTGCCGGAATTATCAGCGATGGAAGCCAGGCAAATTTTTCTGAAACGTTCAAGCACATTCGCTGATGGTACACCGGCCATCCCCATTGATCTGACAGATGATAACACTGTGAAATGGCAGTTTTATGAGAAGGTAGTTGGCAAAGACAGTACGCAGGTTTATGCCTACTGGGCGCGCGCCAAAGTAGTAGGTAAAATAACCAGCCAGCCTACGCAGGTACAAACCATTGACGCCTTGAAAAAACACCTTAAACAAACGGGTGCAATTGGTTATATCGACGCTAAAAATGTTGAGCCCGGCATGAATGTATTGTTGAGGATTCCTGCCGAAAACTCATAGTCGTCATTCTGGTCTAGGGTAGCAGTAATAAAAAAGCCCTGGGCAGTTTTGCTGCTCAGGGCTTGTTTATTTGGTAGCTAGGAGTGGAATCGAACCACCGACCCCAACATTATGAGTGTTGTGCTCTAACCAACTGAGCTACCTAGCCATCATTCTTCGGCTTATCAAAATATTCGATTAGCCATTAATTTGGGAGGCGCAATTCTGAGGATTTGCGCTGTTTTTGTCAAGCCAAAAGGCGATTAGACGTTGAACCTGAAGTGGATGACGTCGCCGTCTTGCACTACATAGGTTTTGCCTTCCAGGCGCCATTTGCCGGCATCTTTTGCGCCTTGTTCACCTTTGAACTGGATAAATTCGTCATAGCTGATGATTTCAGCGCGGATAAAGCCCTTTTCGAAATCACTGTGGATAACGCCAGCTGCTTGTGGTGCGCTTGCACCTACGGGAATTGTCCATGCACGCACTTCTTTTACACCGGCGGTGAAGTAGGTGTGCAGGTTTAATAATTGATAGCCGGCACGGATAACACGATCAAGACCGGGTTCTTCCATGCCTAAATCCGCGAGAAATTCAGCGCGTTCATCATCATCGAGTTCAGCTATTTCAGATTCGAGTTTGTTGCAAATGGCGACGACAATAGCACCTTCTGCCGCTGCAATTTTTTTGACGGTATCCAGATGGGGATTATTTTCAAAACCATCTTCGGCGACGTTGGCAATATACATGGTCGGTTTGGTGGTCAATAAATGTAGTTGTTGGATGAGTACCTGTTCTGTATCACTCAGGTCTAAAGATCTGATCGGTTTGCCTTCATTGAGTATGGGCTGGATTCTCTCTAACAAGGATTTCATGGCGATGGAATCCTTGTCGCCACCTTTGGCAGTTTTTGCTACTTTGAATAATTGTTTTTCAACGCTTTCAAGGTCGGCGAGTGCAAGTTCGGTGTTAATTACATCAATATCATTGGCAGGATTTACTTTAGAAGCAACATGGATAATGTTGTCATCATCGAAGCAGCGAACTACATGGGCAATGGCATCGGTTTCACGAATGTTGGCTAGAAATTTATTGCCTAATCCTTCACCTTTGGAGGCGCCTGCTACTAAACCGGCTATATCGACAAATTCCATAGTGGTGGGAAGAATGCGTTCCGGGTTAACAATGGCTGCGAGTTTTTCCAGGCGTGGATCGGGCACTGCAACAATGCCTGAATTCGGTTCAATAGTGCAGAATGGGAAATTTTCTGCAGCAATGCCGGATTTGGTCAGGGCGTTAAACAGGGTGGATTTCCCTACATTAGGTAAACCGACGATGCCGCAATTAAATCCCATGGTAATTCCTCTGGTATGCTTTAAATGATTAAGCTTTATAACTGTGTAATTGATTCATTGCTGTTTGCCAATCGCCCATTACCATTTTGGGTAGGTGACGAATGGCCTCATCAATGCTGGCGAGAATTTTCTCGTGTTCTGTTTGTGGTGCTTTGTTTAATACGTAGTTGGATACTTCTCCGGGGTTGCCGGGATGGCCTATGCCTATGCGTAAACGGTAAAAATCCTTGTTGTTGCCGCTTGAGCTGATGATGTCACGCAAACCATTATGGCCACCGTGGCCTCCGCCAAACTTGATGCGGGCAATACCAGGTTCAAAATCCAGTTCATCGTGCGCAACCAGCATTTGTTCAGGTGTTATTTTATAGAATTGGCAAATGGCCGCTACCGATTGTCCGCTTCTGTTCATGAATGTAGTGGGTATCAGTAATTTAATTTCTTTACCGTTAATGATTCCGGTTCCGGTCAGGCCAAAGAATTTTTTTTCGATATTAAGGGAAACTTGAAAAGCACGGGCAATTTCCTCAACGAAAATTTGCCCCGCATTATGCCGGGTTTCAATATAAGAAGGCCCGGGATTTCCCAGGCCTACAATGAGCTTCAGGTTACTCACCTGATGATTCTCTTCGGTGCTTCCAGCTAACGATTATACTTTACCAGGTGCTGATTCGCGAGTGGCAACAATTTGCACCAGGGCCAAATCGTGTCCGTGAGCCAAATCAACAGAGTTTACGCCTTCTGGCAGTTTGATGTTGGAGATATGGATGATATCGTCAACATTGACATTGCCAAGATCAATTTCAATGTATTCTGGCAATTTGCTAGGTAAACATTCAACTTTGATAGAGTTATCAACGATCTGGATTTGACCACCTTGCAATTTCACCGCAGGAGAAAGATCACCGTTGATAAAGTGCAAAGGTACATTAACGATAATAGCGTGAGTAGCATCAATGCGCTGGAAATCGATATGCATGATCAGGCTTTTTGCAGGATGACGTTGCAGGCTTTTTACAACCACATCATTAGCCTTGCCATCAATATTGATATTGATAATTGAAGAATAGAAAGCTTCAGATTCTTGCGCTTTCCACAAATCGTTGTGAGTTAGCGTGATTGAGGCTGGTTCATTGATGCCATATACGATAGCAGGGGTTTTGCCAGAGCGACGTAGGCGGCGGCTCGCACCTTTCCCCAAATCGCTACGGCTTTCTGCTTTTAATTCTACTTTATTAGACATAATTGTCTCCTTGGAGGTTTATCCTTTCATCCCCGCGACCAGAGTTTGAAAGGGCTTTAAATTAAGGGCGGCGATTATCGCAGCCCTTGATGAAATTCTCAATGCTTTTTGCTGAAATTATGAGCAGTTGTCTAGTTGAATAAGGCGCTCAGTGATTCTTCGTTATTGACGCGGCGAATCGATTCCGCCAAAAGGTTGGCCATGCTGAGTTGACGGATACGGCTACAGGCAGCAGCTTCTTTGGATAAAGGAATAGTATCGGTAACTAC
This sequence comes from uncultured Spongiibacteraceae bacterium, assembly GCA_964617765.1. GTDB lineage: Bacteria > Pseudomonadota > Gammaproteobacteria > Pseudomonadales > DT-91 > CAZTZY01. The sequence continues at coordinate 10,968 of CAZTZY010000066.1, read as the reverse complement.
TAATTCGTCCAGTTGTGAGTTATTGATGTTATCAATAGCTGCGCCAGAGAGAACAGGATGTGTGCAATAAGCGATGACTCGACCGGCTCCATGCACTTTTAGTGCTTCGGCGGCTTTACATAGAGTGCCTGCGGTATCCACCATATCATCGACTAATATACAGGTACGGTCTTTGACATCACCAATAATGTGCATGACTTGTGAAACATTGGCTTTAGGGCGGCGTTTATCAATAATCGCCAAATCGAGATCATTCAGTTGTTTAGCTACAGCACGCGCACGAACAACGCCGCCAATATCAGGCGACACGATCATCAGGTTTTCATAATTTTGAGCAAGGATATCGCTGATCAGAACGGGGGAGCCATAAACGTTATCCACCGGGACATCGAAAAAGCCCTGGATTTGCTCGGCATGAAGATCAACGGTCAGTACGCGGTTAACACCTACGCCGACCATCATATCCGCAACCACCTTGGCGGTAATCGGTACGCGTGCAGAACGTACACGACGATCCTGGCGTGCATAGCCAAAATAAGGAACAACTGCGGTAATTCTTCCTGCGGATGCGCGATGTAAGGCATCAACCATGACGATCAGTTCCATCAGGTTGTCGTTGGTAGGATTGCACGTGGACTGGAAAACGAAAACATCTTTACCGCGCACATTTTCATTAATTTCAACGGTTATTTCACCATCGGAGAATTTACCAACAGTGGCATCGCCAATAGTGAGGTGAAGTTGCGCAACGACTTTTTTTGCCAGTTCCGGATTGGCATTACCCGTGAAAACCATCATTTTCGACATGTTGCCACCTGATTATATGAGGTTACTGTTTTTTATTATGCGAGGGATGTGGCAGGGGCGGCTGGATTCGAACCAACGCATGCTGGGATCAAAACCCAGTGCCTTACCGCTTGGCGACGCCCCTAAAAACCTAATTGACGGACTTTAATGCAGTATATAACGGTGACATGTTGACACTTTTGCTTACCACGACCCTGAATTTTCCAGGAATTTTTGCGCCAATTTTTTGGGCTTCTTCTTGTGTGGTAAAACTTGCAAATACACACGCACCTGTACCCGTCATCCGAGCATGGCTGAAGGTTGATAAACAAGCGAGAGCTTCATCAACTTCAGGATAGAGTTTTCGCACCAAATTTTCACAATCGTTTCGAAAATTTGTGGTATTACCCTGCTCAAGAAAGGCGGCTATTTTCATCATTTTACTATCGCGTGTCAAATCCGAATGCGAAAAAATTGTGGCTGTAGAGACATGGCAAGAAGGGAAAAGCAGGAGATACCATCGCTCTTCCAGGGTCAGGTCAGTGAGCTGTTCACCGATGCCTTCAGCCCAGGCACTGTGGCCATGAATGAAGATAGGTACATCGGCTCCCAAAGTAACACCAATGCTTTTTAACTGCTCATGTTTCCAGTCCAGATTCCAGAGTTTATTGAGAGCAACCAAGGTAGTGGCTGCATCTGATGATCCGCCGCCAATGCCGGCTCCCATGGGCAGATTTTTCTCGATAGTGATTGTGGCACCCAGAGAGGTTTTGCTGGCTTGTTTTAAAGCTTTCGCGGCCTTCAGGATCAGGTTGTCTTCATTGGGAATGTTATCAATAGTATTGGCGAGTTGCAGAAGGCCATCGGTGCGTAATTGAAAAGTCAGCTCATCGGCGATTTCCAGAAACTGGAAAACGGTCTGTAAATTGTGATACCCGTCGGTCCTTTGTCCGCAAATGTGTAAAAAATGGTTAAATTTCGCGGGGGCAGGAAGTTTAAGGAGTGAAGTGGGCATGTTGTTTTACTATAAGAGTGATGCTGAGTTTTGCTTGTTCGAGTTTAATTTTGTGGGGTAAAAATACGCCATCAACAGCTTTGTAATTACTTAGGTCGGCATGCCATTCCCTGGTATTGAATTGGGTCAGGAACCCTTCATTAGAACGTTGAATATCGGATTCCCCGCCTTGAGGAATGCCCTGAAGCCAGAATCGGGCGGAGGTAACAGGGAAATACCAGCCAGTCAGTTTTTTGAGTAATTCTTCCGGCGTTTTGGCTTTTTCAGTTTTGCCATCAGGTTGTTGGGCGATGGCAATTTTTTTGTTGCCGGTGATGGTCAGTTGAATTTGTCCTAAATGGTTAAGTAAAAAAATAGCGTAATGATCATCTTTTTGACGCCACTGGAAAATACTGGAAGTCGCCTGAGTGTTGTCACGAATGCCAATCTTGCCTGAAATTTCCCAGTCAGGATTATCCATGTGACTATCAAATTGAGGGGTGGCACAGGCGGTAATAAGGCAACACAATGCCGTCAACAAAAAGTGGCGGAGCATAAATTATAAGCCTATATCCAGACGCTTGATGGTTTCAGTGAGAAGTGAATGGTCGGGTGCAGTATGCAAGGCATCCTGAAATACTTTTTTGGCATCTTCTTTCTTTCCGGATACCCATAACGCTTCGCCTAAATGTGCCGCCACTTCCGCATCAGGAAGTAATGTCAGTGCGTGTTTCAAATAATCAACTGATTCAGTGAGCCTGCCCATGCGGAATAAAACCCAGCCGAGACTATCAAGAATTGCAGGGTCATCAGGCACCAGTTTTTGGGCTTGTTCAATTAACTCCAGGGCTTCACGATAACGATCTGTTTTATCGGCTAACGTATATCCAAGTGCGTTTAGGGCCAGTGCGCTATCAGGGTAAAGCTGGATGATATGTCGCAGGTCTGATTCCATCTGGCTTAATTCATTTTTGGTTTCTGCCAGCATGGCGCGGGTATAACGCAAATCAAATGAATCGGGATTGTGATCGAGCAACTGGGTCAGTAATTGATACGCTTCTTTAACCTGGCCTTGTTTCTCCAGGGTTGAAGCCTTAAGTACATGTAAATGTTCGGTATGTTCATCATGGGTTGATTTAGCCAGGCCGGTATCGATCAATGTTAAAGCTTCTGTATAGCGTTTTTGGTCTATATAAATGCTGATGATTTGTTCGCTGGCGCGCTCTGCTTCATCACGATCGGTCACAGCGGAGAATGCCGCTAAAGCCTTGGTAAAATCGTTCTGGTATTTGTAAATTTCCCCGAGATAGAAATTGGCTGCACTCAAGCGTTGTTTTGATGCCTTTAAGTGTATGAATTGTGCTTCTGCATTGGGCATATCACCTTGTTCAAGGTAGATAAGGCCGAGATTCAGCATGGCAAAGTCGTCGTCAGGCTGTTGTTGCAGTAAATAGATAAATTGTTCTTTTGCGGTTGGCAGGTCGTGTTGAATAGCATATTGGGCAAAATGTTGGCGTAATTCCAGATTGTCGGGATGTTTTGCAAGGCTTGCACGATATGTATCCAGAGCTTTTTCAGTCTGGTTATATTTGTTGTAAAGACGGATGGCGTATTCAACGACGACGGAATTGTCCCCGGCATATTTTACTGTTTTATCGGTATATTCGAGTGCAAGTTCGTTCTTGTTTTGGCGTTGGTAGAGTAAGGCCAGTGCCAGACAAACATCGTAATTTTCAGGGTACAACAGGTTTGCCTGAATAAGTTCCTGAATGTAAAAATCTTCTGCTGCATCCCCTTGCGGGATGACATTGACTAATCGGGTAAAGTCCGTTTCGCCTTCTAAATTCAGTACTTTGCGCATATTTTCAAGGGCGATATTAGGTTGCATGTTAAAGGCATAAGCTAAACTGACAAAAAAATGCGCCATTTCATTTTTGGTTTCGCTTTTTTGCCAAATCAAGGCGGCATCTAGCATGTCGGGATATTTTTTCTCGTGCAGGGCTAGTTGAGTGGCGCGTTCGGCCAAATAAGCATCCTGATGCAATTTGGCTTCAGCCAGATAAAAGCCTAATGCCTGATCGTATTGATTGCGTTGAATCGAGAATTCCGCAGCAAGAATATTTAACAAGTCGTCTTTATTAAGGGTTGATGGAGAGTTAGTGGTTTTTGCAGGTATGGGGGTGTCCTTTGATTCCGCATATGCGTTCAAGGCAAAGAAGATGAACCCGATACAAAAACACTGTTTAAACATAAAAGTCTTTTTTAAAAAAATAGGTGGGCAAAAAAAATCGTCTGTTTTCAGTTTAGCATCCTTAAGGTTAAAGAATGAAAATTACAGCAAAAAACCACATTAAAAACGTGTTAAAAATTGAAATTAAAATGATTTGAGCAAAATTGAAACAAGAATCGGTTTATTTTGGGGTTAAATCGAGCTTTTTTGCGACTTTGCTTCGCAGAATATCGATCACTTGTTAAAATGCTGATTTTGCTTGGTCTTTTTCTCCAATGGCCTTAATTGCGCTCGGAATAAATCATGATACGGCATCAGTTGATGTGCGTGAAAAGGTAGCATTTGCCCCAGAGCAGATGCTCGATGCCTTGCATTCTTTTTGCGACACATTGCAACTGGATGAAGTGATTATTTTATCAACGTGTAACCGTACTGAAATTTTTACTGAGGGCAGGGTCGAACAGGTTGATGCCATTTTACATTGGTTGGCCAGTTTTCATTCCCTGCAGGTCTCCGCTTTTCGCAGTAATCATTATTGTTACATGGGTGATGCGGCGTTACATCACATGATGAAAGTGGCCAGTGGTCTGGACTCGATGATATTGGGTGAGCCGCAAATTTTAGGTCAGATGAAATCGGCTTATGCTGTAGCGCAGGAAGCCGGCACTATTTCCGGTGTGTTGAATTATGCCATGCAGCATACTTTTAATTACGCGAAAAAAGTACGTACACAAACGGCTATTGGTGAAAATCCGGTTTCAGTGGCATATGCCGCAGTGCATTTGTCACAGCGCATTTTTTCTGATTTGGCCAGTACATCGGTATTGTTAGTCGGTGCGGGTGATACCATTAATCTGGTCGCCAGACATTTACTGGAAAAGAAAGTCAAAAAAATTATTGTAGCAAATCGTACACTCACACATGCTCAGGAGCTTGCCCAGGAATATGGCGCTGAAGCCATTCTGTTATCTGATATTCCTGCGCGGCTTGCCGAGGTGGATATGGTATTTTCTTCAACGGCCAGCCAATTGCCGATATTGGGTAAAGGTGCTGTTGAACAGGCGATTCGTAAACGCAAGCGACGCCCGATGTTTATGATGGATATTGCAGTACCCAGGGATATTGAGCCGGAAGTCAGCGAGCTCAAGGATGTTTATCTTTATACCGTAGATGATTTGCGCGATATCATCGATGAAAACAAAAAAGCCCGATTAAGTGAAGTCGTCAAGGCTGACATGATCCTTGCGGAAGGTGTTGAGGCATTTAATGCCGTACAGCGAATCAATGATGTTGTACCTATTATTCGAGCTTATAGGGAAATGGCTGAAAATGTCCGCGATGACGAATTGAATAAGGCATTAAAGCAATTGGCAGTGGGTGTTAATCCTGAAAAGGTGTTAGAAAATTTGGCGCGTGGTTTAACGAATAAATTAATTCATGCGCCAGTGGTCGGTTTAAAGCAGGCCAGTGAAGCCGGAGATAAAAAAATCATTGCCGATTTTGCGCAATGGTTAAACTTGCCAAATAGCAGTGAAATTGAGACAGATGAATGAAAGCGTCGATTGAGAATAAATTACAGGCATTGCTCGAGCGTTATGATGAAGTGAGTCACTTGTTAAGTGACGCAGAAACTATCGGTGATCAAAATCGCTTTCGTCCATTATCAAAAGAGTATGCAGAGTTGGAGCCTGTTGCCAAGGCATTCATGGTGTATAAGGGTATTCTTGATGATATTGAAGAGGCAAAAGCCCTTTCTGAAGATACAGATCCTGAAATGCGTAGCATGGGCAAGGAAGAGTATTTCGCTGCGCAGGCTGCGAGTGAGACTCAGGAAAGGGTTCTTGAAAAATTATTGATCCCTAAAGATCCCAACGATAGCCATAACATATTCCTTGAAGTTCGTGCAGGGACGGGTGGTGATGAGGCGGCTATTTTTGCCGGTGATTTATTCAGAATGTATTCCCGCTATGCAGAAAAACAGGGTTGGAAAATTGAAGTCATCAGTGCTCGTGATGGTGAGCATGGAGGTTATAAGGAAATCATTTCACGTGTTGCCGGGCAGGATGTTTATGGTAATTTAAAATTTGAATCGGGTGCCCATAGAGTGCAACGCGTACCTGAAACAGAATCTCAAGGTCGTGTTCACACGTCTGCCTGTACAGTAGCAGTAATGCCAGAACCTGAAGAGGTTGATGAAATTGATATCAATAAGGCAGATTTGCGTATTGATACCTTCCGTGCTTCAGGTGCCGGAGGTCAGCACGTTAACAAAACGGATTCCGCGATTCGTATTGTGCATATTCCTACCGGATTAGTCGTGGAATGTCAGGATGAGCGTTCGCAACATAAAAACCGTTCGCGCGCGATGTCTTTATTGCAGGCGAAATTATTGCAGGCGGCGCAGGATAGTGCTGCAAAAGCAGTAGCCGATGAACGTAAAAGCCTGGTAGGTTCCGGTGATCGATCAGAACGTATTCGCACCTATAATTATTCGCAAGGACGTGTGACTGATCATCGTATCAATCTCACGCTGTATAAACTGGATGAAATCATGGAAGGTGATCTGAATTCAGTCATCGAACCACTCAATCAAGAGTATCAGGCAGACCAGCTTGCTGCCATGGCCAATGAGTAATTCCATAAAACAGCAATTGATATGGGCAACAACAACCCTTGCCAATGAGGGTGCTGCACTGGATGCTGAAATAATCCTTGCTCATGTATTGGGCAAACAGCGCAGCTATTTATATGCCTGGCCTGATGTGGAATTGCAACATCAGCAACTCCAACAATATGCGTTATTGATACAGGATCGCCTGCAAGGGAAGCCGGTTGCCTATATCGTTGGCAATCAGGAGTTCTGGTCCTTATCTTTGAAGGTAACTCCCGATACCTTGATTCCGCGTCCGGAAACCGAGCAACTGGTTGATGCGGTTTTACAGCATCAGCCATACCATAATATCTATGTGTTAGATGCCGGTACTGGGACAGGCGCTATAGCATTGGCGTTGAGTAAGGAAAAGCCACAATGGCAAGTTTTTGCTTGCGATGATAGTTTGGCTGCATTGGCAGTGGCACAACAGAATGCCAGTGACCATCATCTGCGAGTGCAGTATTTTTGCAGTGACTGGTTGTCCGCGATAAAACCCGAGCTATTTGATGTCATTGTCAGTAATCCGCCATATATAGCCCAAAATGATCCGCATTTAACTGCTCTGGCCTATGAGCCGAAATCCGCTCTTGTGGCGGAACAATCCGGTCTTGCCGATATTAACATCCTTGTGCAGCAAGCTATGGCTTTATTAAAACCGCAAGGCAGGTTATATATTGAGCATGGTTATGATCAGGGGTCGGCGGTAAACCAGTGTTTTATTGCACATGGATTTATGGATGTTGTGACTTCTAAAGATTATGCGGGTTGTGATCGTTTTACTTATGGAGTGAAAAGTCCGGCATGAACGACGAAGAGTTATTGCGTTATAGCCGACATGTTATGCTTGGCAATTTTGATATTGCCGGGCAAGAAGCATTATTGGCTGCATCGGTTTTGATTATTGGTGCTGGTGGCTTGGGTTGTCCAGCCGCCATGTATCTGGCAAGTGCCGGTGTTGGTCATCTGGTCATCTGTGATGATGATATTGTTGATGTTTCTAACTTGCAGAGGCAGATTGGTCATAACAATAACAATATAGGTATGAATAAAGTCGACTCATTGCGGCAAACGCTGTTGGCGATTAATCCTGCAGTCAAGGTGACTGTTCTGCCTTGTCGTCTGGATAAAGAGCAATTGTTGCAATGGGTGAAAAATGTATCGGTAGTATTGGATTGTTCTGATAATTTCGCTACGCGTTTTCTGCTTAATGAAGTTTGTGTTGCCCAGGAAAAACCTTTGGTTTCTGGTGCGGCTGTGAGAGCTGAAGGGCAGTTGGCTGTTTTTGATCTGCGTAATAGAGAAAGTCCGTGTTATCGTTGTTTATATCATGATGCTGTGCAGGAAGATGTGGTTGATTGCACCAATAATGGTGTGTTAGCACCCTTGGTCGGTGTGGTCGGTAGTTTGCAGGCAGTGGAGGCAATTAAGCTTATTGCATCCTATGGCGTTTTTGCTTCGGGTTATTTGTTGATGATGGATTTAAAGCAGAGTGAATGGCGCCAGTTAAAAATAAAAAAAGATCCGCTATGTGCAGTGTGTTCATCGGGTCGAGTGCAGGTGTAATGGAAGCGGCATTTATAAAAAGCATAGTCGATGTTAAATTATCTATTCATTGTTTGGCGCGGGTGAGCTAATTCCATGTACACAGCCAATAAAGAGTTTTTTCGTTATATTCCTTTGATATTGGCACTGGTGCTCTTTGCTGTATTTGCCCGGTTTTTCTTTTGGCAAACTGGGGATGATTCTTATATTTACTTTCGCTATGTCGAGCGTGCGTTGGCAGGAAAATGGTGGAGTTGGTCTGATCACATTGCGCCTGTCGAAGGATATTCATCACCACTCTGGTATGTATTATTGGTGCTTACAGCAAAGACAGGAATATCGGTGCCCATGGCAGCACGTTGTTTGGGAGTATTTTTTTCTTTCCTGACAGTTTGCGGGGTCTGGAGTTTAAGTCGACAATTCAAGGGTTCAGTTGTTGCGTCAGGGGTTGCCTGTTTATTGTTGGTATTGAACCATGGCTTTCATTATTGGGCTTCTTCCGGTTTGGAAACTTCATTGTATGCGGCATTATTTATCGGTGCTTGCATTGGCATAATACGCGAACGATTCTGGTTATTACCTACAGCATTAATTGGCATAGCAAGGCCAGAAGGGATGTTTTTATTGCTGGCGATCATGGTCAGCATCTTTATCGTTAAAAGGCAATTGATGTCCCTGAAAGCCATATTCCTGTGTGCCTTGCCTGCCTTGGTGTGGTTATTACTTCGATGGAATGTGTATGGTGATATTTTGCCGAATACTTATTATGCCAAGGCAACGGGACATTCGTTAGAACAACTGTTAAAGGGAATGGTTTATTCATTGCCCGCATTGTTGCCTTTGCTGGCATCCTGGTTGATCTGGTGGAAGGATAAAAAACAGGCACAGATGGTGGCTTTAGGAATGGCATCCATGTTACTGGCTATAGTGCTGTTGGGCGGCGGCGACTGGATGTTTTATTTTCGCCTGCTTATCCCCATATATGGTGTTATGTTGGCCGTCATCGTTTCCCAATGGCAAGCTGTATCGGCTATCAAAAAATCGATTTTAGTCATCGCGCTGATCCCTTTTATATTATTGTCAGTACCTCCCAGGTATCTCGGTGTAATGTTGCGTGGAGAGCAGTTACCTCTTCTGGATTATCAGGAAGGAACTATGACGCATGCTTCTATTGAAGTTGCAGCTGCTATAAAAAAACGTTATCCAGATGGCAGGCTTATTGCTGTTGATCATGCCGGAGCCTTGCCATGGGCGCTCCCTGAATATAGCTTCATTGATATGGTGGGATTAAACGATGCCCACATTGCCAAGACAGAAGGGCAGTTGCATAAAAAATTTGATGCAGCGTATGTGCTGGATAATAAGCCTGATTTGATTATTTTGAATTCACGCATCCAGCCTGGAGCGAACGGGATTTGGTTTCATAAAGGTTATTGGGTGGGTGAAGATGCATTAGTCGAGCATCCAGATTTTTCCGGGTATCGGCCTACCGATCTGGTTTTCCCCTGGCACTGGGATGTTCCATACCCTTATTCTTTGATAGTCAAAAATGCGGAAACTTCCTGGATCCTGGTTTTTGAGCGTAAACATTAAGGCTGTTTAGATTGTTTGATGCTGGTTGCTGTTTCAGTCGGCAAATAGTCGGCTAAACTGCTTAAGCGTAATTCAAAACAATAGTAAACTAGACGTTTCGTAATTATAAAAGGAAATCGCAATGACCAATCCTCATGCTGCTGCGCTGTTGGCGCAGGTTGAAAAATCACCTGCTGCTGTCACCATTCATGATAAAGAGTCGTGGATGTCTATTTTTGCCCAATACCACATTGTGGAGGACCCGGTGGGCTCAAGGCCGCATGTGAGTGGTATTTATGATCCCGTCGTTGGTCAGCGCGGAAATGGCCCATTATCGCGTTTCTTTGATACCTTTATTGCCCCCAACAAAATTTCTTTTGATGTACGCAAGGATATCGTTTGCGGTAATCATGTTGTGCGTGATTTGACCATACATATCCAGATGTCTGATCGCATTCACGCACAGGTACCCATGCATTTATTGTATGAATTGATCCAGGAAAATGGAGAATGGAAAATTGTCCGTTTGGCAGCACATTGGGAATTATTGCCTATGATTTTCCAGCTTTTGGGTAAGGGTTTTGCCTGTTTTGGAGTGTTGGGTGCTTTAACGGTAAGAATGCTCAAGCTCCAGGGTTTTGGTGGGATGCTGGGTTTTTCCAAAGCGGCGCTGAATATTGGTAATACCGGAAAAAAAGCCGTACGTGAATTTGAGCAAGCGTTCAATGCCAGAAAACTACCTGATTTAATGCATGTTTTTGCTTCCGATGTGGATGTGATTCATTGGCCATTCGGTGAAAAACCGGTGAATCCATCACGGTTACTGGAAGAGAAAGCCGGTCAGTTAACCTTGAATAAGGTGATGTCAGCGGGTGATACAGTAACTGCCAGCATGAGTTTAAAAGACGGCGAGATAACACATGAAGGCGTTGCCATTTTTGAATTTAATGGCGGATTAAAAAAGATTGCTGCAATCAGGCTGTATTTTTAAATCACTTTGATGAAATGACCTGTGTGCGATATCTCTTACAAAATGTCAGGCGTTATCGCCCTGTTCAATTTTGCGCTGATTGACGATACTAAATCCATGCAAGGAGCATACAGGGACATCGCAGATTTCGACGGGATTTAGGAAATAAGGGAAAGGGACAAATGAAATCGAAGGGTAGCAAGGTTGCTAACATTAAAAGG
>CAZTZY010000065.1:0-18737 GCA_964617765.1 uncultured Spongiibacteraceae bacterium | reverse complement strand
ATTTCGGATATGGGATAATTCAGACACAGGATGGCTCTAGCTAATAACAATAAAGGGCGGATTCTACATTAAACCCCTAATTGGAGATAGTTCAACTGACAAAACGCGAGGATTAAAGCCATTTAATGGGTAAATTAACCCTGAAAAATAAAGGGTTGGGCTGACAAAGATGCAGACCGAACAATTCGGTGCAGCACAGGTTGATAAGCGGGATTGGAGCTATTTTTATTGGAATGCCAGCGAATAAATATTACCGCAAGGGAAAAACCGAAGAATGAACCCGATATGGCACCCAAGTCACCCCGGCCAATGATAAATTGTTCGCCAGCAATAGCACCCAGAATCAGCAATATCAATGGCAAGAAATACATCAAAAATGAGCTGCGCAACATGACATTTTCAGGAATCGCTATCTCAACTTCATCATGTAAATTAACTGTATCCTTAATGCCATTGGCTGAGACTTTTACATAATGCCTTTTGCCTGAAAAAACACTGTTTATCAAACCTTGGCCACAACCCGATTTAGCGGAACAGGATTTACAGGTAGTTGTTTGATGAGTCTCAACCCACACCCAGTTATTCTCTATGGAAACAACACGACCCGACTCACAAATCATAATAATGGTCTCATTGATAATGCAATTTGTTTGGCCGTCATTATAGGAATCTCACCTACCACCGTCACTAAAAACATTTTTCCGGAAAATTGCACGTAATGTGATATTGCAGAAGTACTGCCCACCTGGCTTGAAATATCTCCTTTTACTTCGCCCTCAAAAGGTTCAACAAAGATAGAAAATGCACTCAAACCATCGGAAAACATATAAACCTGCTGGTCTACAACATCAACACCCCAATTCATCATTTTCGATTTTTCTTGAACAAAACCTTTGGGCCGCCATTTTATATCCCACACTTTTTCGTTGGCATTATGCGTTTCAGTCAATGGATTGACATGGTTAGCTATTTTGTAATCCTTGATCTGTGGAATTAAATCACTTTCAGTAACACCGCTATACTCCACCGTCACAAAATGAAAACGCTCCAAAGGTTGTTGCTGACTATTTAATATGATCATTTTCAACATCAATCCCGTTTCATCATCAACAAAAAATACAAAGGGGTAACGATGTTGGTCTTTAGGTGTTAATTGCACACGGGTTACCTGACGATCAGCAATGCGAGTTGTACCCGCAATCTCTACATTATAATTTTCCCAGATAGAAGCCAGAGACGTGCTCAAAACAGCAACAGGATTAGCACTGACAGAATGAATTGCATTTGCATCCTGCACATCACCGGCATGGATACATTGCACACTATGGCCATCGTTTATGATTTCAAATGGCTTGCCATCAAGAAAAACCAGGCGTTGCTTCTCTATATCATCATGAACCCAATGCACAATTTTATAGCTGGTGCTTTGTTTTCCTCGCTCGTAACTAAAATATCCTTTATAAGAGAGTGTTTTGGCACTGCGTGACATTTTTACAACAAGATCTTGTGCTGGTGTTAGAGAATAGGCTTGAGCAGCAAAAAATATAAAACCACAACACATCATCCTGAAGACTGAAAATAGCCGCTTCATCTAGATCAATTTTCCTCTTCCGACATCCTTGCCATTGGCAAAAGTCCCCTGCCATTATTAAAGCTTGCCTGCTGCGCATGCTGCTGCAGATAATATTTTATACGGTCTTTATCAAGCGCTTTTTGCTTATCAATCGCTTCGATTTCATAATCCAGTGCTGATGATGAAACCGAACCACTCACTGTATTTAAACCTACGCCCCCGGAAATGGGCAATTGACTGGCACTGACATTACCATTCGCTATAAAACCAGAATCATTTGAAACCGCACCCTGATCAAATTGTTGCGCACCTAACACAACAACAAAAGCGACTGATGCTGCCGTAGCAAAACCCAACAAGGGTTTTAACCAATGATCCTTTGACACTACTGTTTTTTTCATTTTTATATCAGGTTCGTTGGCAATCCGGGCAGCCACAGCATCACTCACTGAAACAGTAAAATTGCAGTCAACCATTTTATTTTTGGCAGTGTCCCGAATCCATTGAAACCGTTGCCATTTCTCAAGAGATTCTGCATCAATCTCCGATAACAGGCGCCTTGTTTCAAATTCGTTAGCCTCGCCATCAAACAGTGCTGACAGGATTTCTTGCTGTTGTTCATTCATAATATTCTCCACACTAAATACCCAATGTTTCGACCAGCGGTTTAATTTTTTCATCAACCATTTCACGAGCCCGAAAAATACGTGATCTTACTGTTCCGACCGGGCATTCCATGACTTCAGCAATTTCTTCATAACTTAAATCATCATATTCACGCAAAGTCAGAGCAGTACGTAAATCTTCTGGTAACAATTTAATAGCCTCATTCACTACCGCCATTAATTGCTCACTCATCAAATTACGCTCAGGAGAAGCTACATCCTTCAGTGCGCTTTGATCTTCAAAAAACATGGCATCTTCGATATCAATATCACCACTGGGCGGACGACGTTTGCGCGCAACCAGATAGTTTTTGGCTGTATTAATCGCAATGCGGTACAACCAGGTATAAAACTGACTTTCACCTCGAAACCCTGGCAATGCCCTATAGGCTTTGATAAATGCCTCTTGAGTGACATCCTGAACCTCATGGGAATCATGAATAAACCGACTCACCAATCCTGCGATTCTATGTTGATATTTCAACACCAGAAGATCAAAAGCCCGTTTATCACCCTGCTGTACACGCTTTACCAACTGTTGGTCTGAATCACGCTGCGCTGAATCATCAGCCATACACACTCCCAAATGAAAATCCGGATCCAGCATTTACTACATGCTTTTTAGGACACGATTACCCCGGATAAGTTCATAAACGATTTAAAATATGAAAAAAATCAAAATCCTGCCTTTGCAAAACTCAAGGCAATCTTTATTGTTACTATTACCATCTATAATAGCCACACATTATAATTACCTCATTCACTTATTAAACCAGCAGACCTAGCCAGAAACTCATGAATCGACACTATATTTACGATGTTCTTATTATTGGCAGTGGTGCATCCGGCTTATGCCTTGCCTTAAGCCTGGCCAAAACACTGAAAGTGGCCATTATCTGTAAAAATGCTGTTACCGAAGGCAGTACTTATTATGCCCAAGGGGGTATTGCTGCAGTTCTGGATGATAAGGACAGCATTGAATCTCATGTACGAGACACCATGATTGCTGGCGGCGGGTTATGTAATGAGGAAGCTGTGCGCTTTACCGTTGAAAACAGTAAAGCCGCTATTGAATGGCTGGTCGATATGGGTGTTGAATTTGACCGGCGCACCGATAAAAACCGCGATGACTTTCATCTGACTCAGGAAGGTGGGCACAGCCATCGCCGCATCCTCCATGCTGCGGATGCAACTGGCAAAGCTGTTTCCACAACACTGATTGGCCAGGCTTCGGCCCAGCCCAACATCACCTTTTTTGAACATCACATTGCCATCGATTCAATTTCTGAAAACCAGCGTTGTACCGGTGCCTATATCCTTGATACCAAACGCGATGAAGTCGATACCTTTCAGGCAAAATATACGGTGCTGGCTACGGGCGGTGCGAGCCGGGTTTATCTTTATAGCACGAATCCCGAAGGCAATAGTGGCGATGGCATTGCCATGGCCTGGCGAGCCGGCTGCCGCATTGCCAATATGGAATTCAACCAGTTCCACCCAACCTGCCTATATCACCCCAAAGCCAAATCGTTTTTAATAACCGAAGCCATGCGCGGCGAAGGTGGATTATTAAAATTGCCCAATGGCGAGCGCTTTATGCAACGCTTTGATGAACGCGGAGAACTGGCACCCCGCGACATTGTCGCCCGTGCCATTGACCATGAAATGAAACGCCTTGGTCTGGATTGTGTGTATCTCGACATCAGCCACAAACCGGCCGAATTTATTCATAGTCATTTTCCCAATGTTAGCCAGCGCTGCCTTGAATTAGGCATTGATATCACCAAAGAGGCCATACCCGTGGTACCTGCGGCCCACTATAGTTGCGGCGGAATTGTTATTGATAATCATGGCTGCACAGATCTTGCCGGATTATTGGCTTTAGGTGAAACCACCTTTACCGGCCTGCACGGCGCTAACCGCATGGCCAGTAATTCCCTCCTGGAATGTCTCGTTTATGCCCGCTCTGCCGCCGATTTCATTCTGGGCAATATAAATAATGTTGCGATACCCAAACACAGCGCCAATTGGGATGAATCACGCGTAACCACCTCTGATGAAGATATCACCATATCCCATTGCTGGCATGAATTACGGCAAGTAATGTGGGATTATGTTGGCATTGTAAGAAGTGATAAACGCTTACAAAGAGCGTTAGACCGGATCACCCTGATCAAAAAAGAAGTGCGGGATTATTACAAACATTACCATGTCAGCAGTGATTTGGTTGAACTGCGCAACCTGATTGTGGTTGCAGAACTCATTGTGCATTCAGCCATTAGTCGCAAGGAAAGCCGGGGCTTGCATTACACACTGAATTATCCGGGCTTGTTGCCTGAAGCAAAAGATACTGTATTAATACCGCCGGATTTTACACTCGGGACACTTTAAAACTGCAGCCACAAGAAAAAAGCTTTATTGATGCAACGATAATCGACACAAGGCCCTGAAGTCTGCAGGAGAGCAATTATCCTTCGAAAAATAATAACGAAACTGCTTGTTTCTCCCCTGCGCCTTGAAAACCAGCACCAAAAAATAACGGGTGACTAAACTTTCCGGTAATAAGTCTACCGTTATTGATTGCTTCTGCTCATGTATATGCCAAAACTCCCCATCATAATCAATGACACACGGATATCGATATAAATGGCCCAAATTCGAGAGTATCAACATCGGAAATAATGCCAAAAACACCCATAACAACAAGATATGGATATTTAAAAGCCATAGCGATGCACTGATGACAAATAACAATATTAATGAAAACCAATAAGGCGAATAACTTGAGCAGTAATTAATTCTTAGGTGTTTTTGCATAGGTGATTATCTTATCCATGATATATGCCAATTCCTTATCCTCGGGAATGCTTTTTTGTAAAACCCAGTCAAACAATTCAGTATCTTCACATTCGAGCAGCCGACGATAGATAGCCTGATCCTCTGGCGATAACCGGGGATACACTTCCTTCACAAAAGGCATTAAAGCCAGATCAAGCTCCAGCATGCCTCTGCGACTGTGCCAGAAGACACGATTATGTGCACTGTTATCCGTCATAATATTCTACATATTTTAGTGAAAAACACGTTATTATACGCCATCGCAATAAGCTGCGAAACGATCTGTAAGGGCTAAATCAATAACGGGAAAATCCCTGCCTGGATAAAAAGCCCCTATAAAAACTCAGGAAATTATCATGTCTGAAACCTGGCAAATGTTTGTTGAATCACTAGGATTAAATAAGCAACCTACCCCGCTCTTGTGTAATGCCATTTATCCTTTGTCTGCACACCGATTTATCGATATCAACGGCATAGATGCAGCAAAGTTTTTACAAGGCCAGTTAAGCTGTGATGTACAGCAAATCACCCTTACTCAATCAAGCCTTGGCAGCCACAGTAATGCCAAAGGCCGCATGCAATCTTCTTTTCGTATTTGTCGCTATCAGGAAAACGGATTTTTACTCAGGGTACACCATTCAATTCAGGAACAAGCCAGGAATGCCTTGGCAAAGTACATTGTTTTTTCCAAGGCAACTATCAGCGTCAATAATCATTGGGTGGGAATTGGCTTGCATGGAGAAAAAGCGCAACGTAATTTGAATCGCTGTTTTTCCATTACTCCAGACAAAGATTACCAGCAACATATAGAAAATGATTGTATTTTGATTTGTACCGGCACACAAAAACCCAGCTTTGAAATATATACCCCTATCGACAAAGCCATTGCCTTATGGCAAACCTTGTCTACCGATTTAACTCAATGTAATAGTGACCAGCATCATTTACTGGAAAATCATTTTGGCCTGGCATTTGTTGAGTCCGGAACATTTGATAAATTTATTCCCCAAATGTTCAATTATCAGGCAACTCCAGCCATTAGTTTCAAAAAAGGTTGCTATACTGGCCAGGAAATTGTCGCACGCATGCATTATCTGGGGAAAATAAAACGCCATATGCGCCATTATATTGTTGAATATCCAGGACAAATCAATGCAGGCGATTCAGTATTTAGCGATAACAACGAACAGAGCATAGGGGATATCGTTAGTGCTGTAAAAACTTCTACGAATGAATTGGATTTATTAATAAATCTGACTGATACAGCATCAACTGCAAAACTGGGTATGGTTTCTCATACACTCGATAACATCAGGGAAGTGCAATTGCCTTATTCACTCGCTGAATAATATGATTCGACATCCGCTCAATCAGCTTTCACTTCAGCTGAAGTATTTAAGCATTACGGATATATCTTTTAGTCATCTACCAATATAAAAATATCATCTACTCTGCCAAGAATTAAAGCAATCTTAAATGCCGGATAAATTTTATTTTTTGAGGGTTTAAGATTATGTTAAGCAATAACAAGTATTATTACCTTGAACTTGATAGGTTCTGGCAAGGAGGCCCAAATTCCTGATGTTTCATTTGAAATGTTAATTCTGATTTCTATCTAACAGTTTTGAAATTATAGCCGACAGCTACACAATACAACATGTAATAGGGATTCAATGTCCATATGAAACCTTCCCGTGCCTGAGCTTAAACATAATGCGAAAGGGCTACACACTTAATTTCTACAAAGCATAAAATGATGGAATACTACAAACGCCAATCAACCGGTTTTATGCCATGCATTTCCAGATAAGCATTTGCCTGAGAAAAATGCCTGCAACCCAGAAAGCCGCGATGAGCTGACAATGGCGATGGATGTGGTGCATCTAACACACAATGCTTACTGCGATCAATCATTTGCCCCTTTCGTTGGGCATATGAACCCCACAACATAAACACAATATGCTCACGATTTTCATTGAGGGTTTTGATAACCTGGTCAGTAAATCGCTCCCAGCCCTTGCCTTGATGGGATGCTGCCAACGAATGCTCTACAGTCAAAACGCTGTTCAACAATAAAACCCCCTGGTCTGCCCATTTTTCCAGGCAACCATGTTTAGGTATTGGCATACCGATATCAGCGAGTAACTCTTTGTAAATATTCATTAAGGAAGGTGGCGGCTTTATCCCTTCAGGCACAGAAAAACTTAAGCCATGCGCCTGCTCTGGCCCATGGTAAGGATCCTGCCCTAAAATAACGACTTTCACTTTATCGAATGGGGTATGGTCAAATGCAGCAAAAATACGCTCCCCGGCAGGATAAATGATTTTCCGATGCGCTTTTTCAGCTTTCAAAAATGCGCGAAGGTTTATCATGTATTCCTCATCAAATTCATTGGCCAAATGATGTAGCCAACTTTCTGGTAATCGAATGTCACGTTGTTCTTGTATCATAATTTCTACGCAATAAAATGGTTGTCTGGATAATGTGTGTTTCTTCCAGTAAAACGGAAAAACATTTAAAAATTAGGCTTTACTGGCAAAATCTACACATGAATTTTTACACTTTTTACAACAATAACGAGTAACCATGCAAAGTCAACCTGAAAGCCACAAAGTACAATCCTGCATTTATAAAGCTGACGATGGCCTGAATCTGCATTATTTATTATGGCCAAATCCGCAAAGCAAAAGCTGCTGCCTGTTAATTCATGGTTTTACCAATGACGCACACGTATGGGATGGTTTGGCAAAAAAACTACAACTTACACACAATGTTATAGCCGTCGACATGAGGGGTCATGGCGATTCGGAATGGGATGCTTCCGCAAGTTACACACACCCGCAAATGGTTGAAGATGTATACTCATTACTTAAAAAACTGAAATATACCCACTATCATATTGTCGGACATTCATTAGGGGCCAGAGTAGCCATATTATTAGTTGCCAGAAAAAAATTACAACCGGCAACACTAACGATTATTGATACCGGACCTGAAGTACGTGCCGTAGGTGTTAACAAAGTACGTCAGGATGCGCAAAATACACCTTCGGAATTTTCCAATGTTGATGAGTTTTACAATTATCTGACAACTATTTATTTATTTGCTCAACCGGAACGCATACGGGCAATGGCTGAAAATGGCCTAAAAAAGAATGGAAACGGCAAATGGATACCCAAAACTGACCCTGCCTTTACCACTGCCTTATGGAAAACTGATTCGCAACGAGGGGATAGTAATGATTTAAAATATCCGCTAACCGATGAGCTATGGCAGGCGTTAGGAAAAATCACTGCGCCCAGCCTGATTTTAAAAGGACAAGCCTCGGCAATTCTAGCCAAAAATATTGCCGAAAAAATGGCGCATCATGTTATGCAGAATGCAGAATTGAAAATCATTCCACGTGCTGGTCACGCAATGATGGTAGATAATCCCGATATTTTTGAAGGAACAGTCTGTGATTTTATTCAACACAATAGCTATTAATGGCTCCTCTAAAATCAAGATTTTTAAGGGAGTGCAAGGAAGCATCTGCAATTTACACAAAGACAATTAGGATTCGCGCACGGTGCTGACGTGGCTGTCACTGGGAAAGACAGCTTTTAGAGGCGGTCTTAATTTTATTTTGTAAAATATTCCAGGGTAGGTTTTTTAGGATCCTGGGCATCCACGAGTATCAACGAAACAACACCATCATATTGCACTGGCACCACCCTCATAAAACGTGTATTGCCAATAACAAATTCCTGTTTTCCTGGCCGAAGATAAGCCTCCAGCATATATTGATTGCCACCCATATGGATCATCATGCCATTATATCGAGTACTAGAGCTGGCAGGAAAATAACTCCCTAATGGGGATTTCTCACCAAATAGTGGTGCTGTGGAGAGTGGGTCAAGTGCTTTGGCCTTAGCAAGATTCAATGCAGCAGCAGCAGGTTCCAGCGTATAACTTTCTTCAATGAGCGCACGCTGTTGCTTCCGTATATTATTAAGAATATCAATGCTTGGCTGCGAAATATTTTCACTTTGATTATTCATTGATTGATTAGTATTGTTAGAATTTTCGGTGGGTGAATTCTGCACAGATGCTTTATCTCTTACCGAATTAGCCTGATTGATTTTTTTTAACCCTGAAATTGTAGCCTTGATATTTTTTAATTCTTCCTGCCAAACAGTTATTTCATATTTGAGCCCAATAACTTCATTTTTGGCATCAAACTCGTTTTCAGGGGATTTAACTTCCCGCAGTCTTTTTATTTCTAATTCTGCATGCTTTATTTTCAAATCCAATTCGATCGATTCGTTATTATATATCTCAATTTTTTGTGCAATCTCTTCTGGATTATTTTCAGTCTGATAATTTTTAATACTGGCAGATTCAGCGCAAGCGTATTGTGTTAGCAGCAATAAATTGATAACCACATATAATAGACAGGAAAAAAATTTATATCCGTTAAAAAATATATTCATCTTTATCAATATCACCACATTGATTTTATATTAAAAAAATTATTACCTTCCTCTCTTTTCGCTTTTCTCGGCACCATATCTCACGCGTTTTTTTTCAGGTGTTCTCTGTGCCAATAGACGCTTCTTATTTTCATCAAATGGATTTTCGCCGCTACGAAATTCCATGCGTATCGGGGTACCCCATAAACCCAATTGTGTACGAAAGGTTTTTTCAAGATAGCGTTTATAGTGGTCAGGCAATGCATCAGTTTGATTGCCATGAATAACAATAATGGGTGGATTGGAGCCACCGGCATGTGCATAACGCAATTTAATTCGGCGCATACCTATCATTGGTGGTTGATGTAAATGAACTGCCGCCTCAAGTATTTCGGTCAAGCGTTTGGTTTGCAGTTTTACAGTGGCGGAATGATAGGCTTTCTCTACAGACTCATATAATTTACCCACACCGGAACCATGCAATGCAGAAATAAAATGTATCTCGGCGTAATCTATGAAACTTAAACGCCTGTCCAGCTCACTTTTGATACGATTCTTTTGGTCAACATCAATACCATCCCATTTATTAATGGCAATCACCAATCCACGACCTGCTTCCATACATAAACCCAGCAAATGTAAATCCTGATCAACCAAATCTTCATGGGCATCAATCAGTAAAATAATAACATTGGCATCATCAATGGCCTGCAATGTTTTGACAATGGAGAATTTTTCGACGGTTTCCGTAACGCTTTTCTTACGTCTTATGCCTGCGGTATCTATTAATGTATAGGGTTTGCCGTGTCGTTCATAATTGATGTATATACTATCTCTTGTCGTACCTGGCATATCATAAACAACAACTCTTTCTTCACCCAGCATACGATTTACCAGGGTAGATTTACCGACATTAGGTCTTCCGATAATACCAATTTTAATCCCTGTCTCGGTTGCCTCGACTTCTGATACTGGCAACAGCGCAATCACAAAATCTAACAAAGATTTTACACCATGACCATGTGATGCAGTAACGGGAAATATTTTATCAACACCTATGCTATAAAATTCTGTCAATGCGGTATCAATATCAATGCCATCCACCTTATTAACGACAAGGTAAAATGCTTTCTCCCGACTTCTCAAATTCTTTATAATCCATTCATCATCAGGCATCAAACCTGCTCTGGCATCAACAACCAACAACACCATATCAGCCTCTTCAATAGCTAACATAGATTGGCTAACCATTTCTTTTTCAATACCTTCCGGTTTTTCAGCAGTGATCCCGCCGGTATCAATAAGCATAAAACGCTTATCTTCATATACCGCTTCACCATATTTTCTATCGCGGGTAAGACCCGATAAATTAGCCACTAACGCATCACGAGAATGCGTTATTCGATTAAAAAGAGTTGATTTACCAACATTGGGACGCCCAACAAGGGCTACGACAGGCAACATATTGCGTGTTCACTTTGATGTTAAGAGACTATTTCCATGCATCATGCTTGTTACATGCAACATGCGTCTCATATTTTTACTTAATTTCTTCGCCCAGCTCATAGGCTTTCAATCTGCCATTATTGGCTATGACATAGAAGCGAGTACCATCCACTAAAATGGGTGCTTTTACACCACTGCCATTGACACGTTTACGCGCAATAATATGGCCATCGATTTGCGATAATAAATGGACATAGCCTTCATAATCAGCAACAACAACATAACTGCTTATTACCGATGGCGCTGTTAATCGACGGCGCAGGAAATCATCGTTAGACCATTTTACTGTGCCCGTTTGTTCATCATAAGCAGTGACCACACCATCAGAACTGGATACATATATATTTCCAAACCCCGATGCCAGATCACGATAGCTGGATTCTTCTTCAGCCCATAATAAATGACCTGTTTTTAAATCATAGGATACGACTTGTCCTTGATAACTGACTGCATACAATTTATCACCGATAAACATTGGGGACCCATCTACATCGACGATCCTTTCTATTTCCGTATCACCTTTGGGATCTGCAACTTTCGGCTCCCAAAGCAATTGGCCTGTTTCAATATCAATAATTGCCAATTTACCATTCGCCATGCCAATCACGACATAATTAGCAAAAAACTGAGGCCGACTATTTCCTCGCAAGGCCAATGCAGGCATGACACTGTCAAAGCGCCAGCGTTGCTCCCCATCGGCGACATTCAAATCAAAAACCTGGCCATTCGCTGTTTGAACAACCACATGTTCTGCATTAACGCCGGGAGCACTAATGACTTCGCTAGTCAGTTTTTTACTCCAGACTTGTTGACCATTTTCTTTATCCAGAGCGATCAACGCACCATCAATGGAACCTACATAGACATTCTTTTCATCAACCGCAACACCTGATGTTAATGTTGTATCTAACGAAACCTTCCAGGATTTAGCTCCAGAAACTTTATCAATTTTAAAGACCTTACCATTTTCTGCAGCAGCAAAAACTGATTGTGCATCCATGGCCAATACAAACTGGTGAAAATATTCACCCATGCCCCAGCCAATTTTTCTTGACCATAAACGATCAATCTCGATTTCCTCTTCAAAGGATTCAAGCTCAACCGGTTTCAGTTCCTTTTTCTTGTTAGAGCCACAAGCACTGATACCTGTAATAATTAACAGGCATAAGAGGCAATATATAATGCGGTATGATCTCATTAGCTACTCTTTAGTATTTATTTTCACTTAGGCTGTTCACTGGCTGCTGCAGGAGCTATTTCAACAGTTGGTGATTCAACTGTAGGTGTTTCAACTACAGGTAAAGTTGATGTATCTACAACCGTTAAGCTATCAATTTTCATAGCCAAGAGTCGATCATCAAAAGATTTTTTGTCAGCTTTCAATTCCTTCGCTTTTTTATAGGCAGCCAATGCTTTATCCGATTGGTTCATTTCCACATAAATATCACCACGCAATTCTTCATATGAACTTGCGAATGGCGCAGACTCGCGATTTAATAATTCTAACGCTTTTTCATTTTCGCCTTTGGCGAAAACAACATGTGCTAAACGCAAATTGGCCAATGCTATAATTTCCGGATTAACCGCAGCATCAATCACCCATTGCAACGCCTGGACAGCCTTATCAAGTTCTCCGGCTTCAACATTTAACTTTGCTTTCAATAATGATGCATAGCTGGAATATATCGAATCCGAATGACCCGCTAACAACTTGGCGAATACCCCATCAAATTTAACCCGCGATTCAGACTGGGTATCGCCAGCAGTTTCTGCCAATTCGCGCAATTCATTATAATAGCTGCTTGCTTCCTCACTGGCCTGTTGTTGATTACTCATCCATCCCTGATAACCAAAAAATATTGCTACTGCAGCTACAATACTGATAAGTAATTTAGTTCCATTCTCATTAAAAAACCGCTTTAAAACTTCTATTTGCTCTTCTTCTGTACGATGAATATCCACACCAATCTCCTTCAGATTCAGTATTAATGACTAACCAACGATTTAATTTTTTCTGACAAATTTATTAATGACAGGTTCTGCTGCTCAGCACCATATTCTTGACGTAATGGTTTTAAAACAATCATTTTTGATTCCATTTCATTACTGCCAAGAATCAAGGCAAAGGTAGCACCACTTTTATCAGCTTTTTTAATTTGACTCTTAAAGCTGCCTCCACCACTGTGAACAATCATTTTTAAGCCAGGAATGGATAATCTTAGATTTTCGGATATCTCCAATGCTTGCACATAGAGCTCTAAATCACCCGCAACGACAAAATAAATATCTAATGTACTCTCCTGGGCTTCATGGTGTTGATTAGCCGCCGTTAACAATAAACACAAGCGTTCCAATCCGATGGCAAACCCGCAAGCGGATGTCAACTTACCACCCAATTGCTCAACCAAACCATCGTATCGTCCACCAGCGCAAACAGTACCTTGGGCGCCTAATGCATCAGTAACCCATTCGAAAACCGTTTTATTGTAATAATCCAGGCCTCTAACCAGTCTTTTATTGATTATATAGGGAACACCCAGGCTTTCTAACAAATAACATAAATCTGAGAAATGTCGACGGGACTCATCATCGAGATAATTATGCAAGTCAGGCGCATTATCAAGCAATGCTTGTGTTTCAGGACACTTGGAATCCAAAATACGCAATGGGTTAGTATCCAATCGACGCTGACTATCAGCATCAAGTTGATCTTTAAATTGTAATAAATATTTCAGCAGGTCGGCTTTATATTTCTGGCGAGACTCTAACGAACCAATACTATTGATTTCAAGCTTTACCAAATGATCGATGCGGAAAGCTTGCCAAAACCTGAACCCTAGCATGATGAGTTCCGCATCAATATCAGCTGTCGGCATATTGAACGTCTCTACACCCAACTGATGGAATTGTCTTTGTCGACCCTTTTGTGGATTTTCATAACGAAACATAGGGCCTGAATACCACAAACGTTGTTGAGTTTCATTAGCAATCAAACCATTTTGCAAGCAAGCCCTGACGCAACTTGCCGTGCCCTCTGGCCGTAATGTCAACAATTCATCATGCCGATCGGGAAATGTATACATTTCCTTTTCAACAATATCGGTTACCTCACCTATAGAACGCTTGAACAAGTCAGTATACTCAACTATAGGCATACGAATCTCACGATAACCATAAGCGGTTAATATTTGCTGGATGGTTTTTTCGACATATTGCCAAATCACTGTTTGATCCGGAAGAATATCTGGCATGCCTTTAATATTTTTAATCGCAATAGACATAGAGTTTAATTCACAGGCAACCGTATCAGGATTTTATTATCAATAGTTTATTTGCTGCTTCTTTTGCAGCCACTTTTTGACGAACCAGTACTTCCAGACGATCAACCAATTCACTTGCATCGAGTTTATGATCGGGCTTACCATCTATATACACAAGATTGCTAGGCGTTCCTCCAGTTAAACCGATATCGACTTCCTTTGCTTCTCCCGGACCATTGACGATACAACCAATAATAGCAATATCTAACGGCGTCCTTATATCTTCAAGACGCGCTTCCAATGCATTGACAGTTTTTATCACATCAAAATTCTGGCGAGAACAACTTGGACAGGCTATCAAATTAATGCCATTACTTCTTAATCGTAGTGATTTAAGAATATCGTACCCTACCTTGATTTCTTCTACGGGGTCTGCAGCCAATGAAATCCTTATAGTGTCGCCAATACCATCCATTAACAACATTCCTAATCCAACAGAGGATTTTACGGTTCCGGAACGCAAACCACCTGCCTCGGTAATTCCCAAATGCAGTGGCTGTTCAATCAGTGTGGCCAATTTACGATAAGCTGCAACTGCCATAAAAACATCCGATGCTTTAACACTGACTTTAAAATCATAAAAGTTATATCGATCGAGAATTTCAATATTGCGCAAAGCCGATTCAACTAATGCATCAGGGGTAGGTTCACCGTATTTTTTTTGCAAGTCTTTTTCTAACGACCCTGCATTAACGCCAATACGAATTGGAATACCATTGTAACGAGCAGCTTCAATAACAGCCTTGATACGATCTTCCTTGCCGATATTACCAGGATTAATGCGCAAACAATCCACACCCAACTCAGCTACACGCAAGGCAATTTTATAGTCAAAATGAATATCTGCCACCAAGGGCACATTAACCTGTTTTTTTATTTTGCCAAATGCCTCAGCCGCTTCCATGGAAGGTACTGAAACACGAACAATATCAGCCCCCACATTTTCAAGAGCCCTGATTTGGGCAACTGTAGCATCGACGTCACAGGTTTCCGTGTTTGTCATACTTTGTACACTAATAGGTGCATCGCCACCCACGGGTACTTTACCGACCATAATTTGACGAGATTTTCTGCGTACAATAGGCGATTCAAATTTCATGATTATGAGTTTCCCAAGAACAGTTTCGCAACATGGGTACTATCGGCGTTTATTGGCACAATTTGACTGTTATAACTCAACTTAACACCGGGAGCATATCCTAAAGTAATTCGAAATGGCGGCTTACCCGTTAACACCAGTTTTTTGTTTGCGGTTTGCATTGAAGCAAAGATTTTTTCATTATTGCCATCAAGAACCTCTACCCAGCAATCGGCCACAAAATTAAAACTGAGGGACGCAATATTTTTGTCATCACCTGACTTTATTGACTGTCCAAATCCTGAAACTGTATTTACGGTATTTTCTTGCTGCTCCGCAGTAATCATCAACACATCAGGAACAAAATCCTGGGTTGGATTAACTATTGGCATCACATCTAACGTTCTAACTATAGTAGTTCCCATAGATGTATCAATAGTAATTGATGTCTCAACAGGATTTTCAATAAAGATATCATTGCGAATACTGCAAACTTTTATAATCAATGCAAGTACAATAACAGCGGCAATACCATACGCTGTACGAGATTTCATATGCTGGGCAATCGTATTGACACTAATGAGATTCCTCCAGGATAAATGAGCATTGATAACGACACTATCAACATTTTTTGATGTTTCTATTGGCGATCTTGATTCCTTTTTATAGGACTCCAGTAAAGCTTCTGGATCAATATCCACCAAACCAGCATATCCTCGTAAAACGCCAAAAACAAATGCCTCGCCATGAAGAGATTCATAACGACCTTCTTCAATAGCCAGAATCACAGACACGGGCAAATTTAACTTACTGGCAACTTGGGCAAGTGTTAAATCCTGCGCATTTCTGCATGCTATTAACTTTTCATTCGCTGGCATCTGAATCAATTCACTCATCACTTTTCTACTTATTTGCCCTTCATAGCCATATAATCAAGATATTCCTGGGATTTCGGGTAAAGATTCGCCAAAGCCAATGCATAACTTGCTTCAGCATTGCCATCTTTGAACACTCTGGATATTTTTATTCCTAACAATAAAGCTCTAGCTGATGACTTTGTTGTTTTTGACCTGTATTGCTCAAAGTACTTACTGGCGAGGGGATAATTTCCTTGAGAAAAGCTATATTCGGCCAACTCATAAAGAGCAGGAACAAATCCCTCATCAATAGCGAGTGCTTTTTGGTAAAAGGACACAATCTCATCATCCTTACCAAGCTGTTGTGCACACTTTGCCAATTGCTGATATGCAACAGGGCGATTCGTATAATATATATCCTGGGTCACTACTGTAAATTGCTTGTAAGCCTCCTTGTAATTACCTTGACGGATCAAATATGAACCATAATTAGCTCGCCCTCTCGAATACGAACTATCATACCGCAGCATTTTTTTGAAATGACTTTCAACCTGTTCGTCGTCACCCATTTTTTCTAATGTTAATGCCAAAATCTCATGTAAAGGGGCTGAATCAGACTTTAATTCCATTGCCAGTTTCAGGTGACGCATTGCAGCCTCTGGCTGGTTATCTTGCAAATACGACGATGCTATTTGCAAACGACTTTGCAATTCTTTTTCCTTAGAGACTTTTTTGGAAAATAATTTCGGCTCAGTTGTTACACAGGCAACCAAAATCAACCCTAAAACAGCTATCAACAATCGTTTAAAATTCATAATTATTTCCTACTGAATAAATCTAATGGCTTCGGCAGCGGCCAACTGATGACGCTCACTTCGACGGGTTTTATCTAACACTTTTCCTGCCAACTGCCCACATGCGGCATCTATATCCTCACCACGGGTTGTACGAACAACCGTAATAAAACCTGCATCGATTAATATTTGCTGGAAACGGCGAATAGCATTTTGGCTTGGACGTTTGTAATCCACTAGAGAAAAAGGATTAAATGGAATTAAATTGATTTTGCAGGGAAAGTCTTTAAGTAATACAGCCAATTCCCGTGCTTGCTCAATCGCGTCATTAACGCCCGCAATTAATGTATATTCGATAGTAGTCACCCGGTGGGAATCAGGCAAATCTGCCATATAATTTCTACAGGCATCCAATAATTCAGCAATAGGGTATTTACGATTGATGGGCACCAGTTCATTTCTTAAAGCATCATTAGGAGCATGTAAGGAAATGGCCAGCGAAACATCCGTGACACTGCTTAATTTGCGGAGTGCTGGCACAACACCGGAAGTACTTAACGTGACCCTGCGCTTGGAAATACCGTAACCATAATCATTCATCATCAAGTTCATTGCCGTTACGACATTATCAAAATTAAGCAAGGGCTCACCCATACCCATCATGACAACATTGGTCACACGGCGCTTCGCTCCAACCTGCAAGGAATCAAAAGACTTTGCCGCTAACCAAACCTGACCAATAATTTCAGAGGCCTTTAAATCACGCTGAAATCCCTGTTTTCCAGTAGCACAAAAACTACAATCGAGAGAGCAACCAACCTGCGATGAAACACACAGTGTGCCACGCTCTCCATCAGGGATAAAAACCGTTTCAATGCAACTACCACCTGTGACACGCATCGCCCATTTGCGCGTACCATCAGCAGAATCAGACACAGTGACAATGTCAGGCGCTTTAATCTCTACGATTTGATCGAGTTGCTCACGCAACTTCTTGCTGATATTGGTCATATCGTTGACATGGGCAGCTCCCAAATGATGTATCCATTTCATCACTTGATGTGCACGAAAGCGTTTTTCACCCAAAATTGCAAAAAAAGCCTCCATTTGTTCGGCAGATAGCCCCAACAAGTTAACCTTGCCGGTGTCTGCATCCACAAAAGGTTTCAGGCTTTCTTGAACTTCTAGGCTAATCATGCATGAAAACTACTCTCTGTTAACGAGAACAAATTTCGCTGGTAGCGAAAAAATAGGCAATTTCGCGCGCAGCTGATTCAGGAGAATCCGAGCCGTGAACCGCATTGGCATCAATCGTTTCAGCAAAATCAGCACGAATAGTACCTGCTGCGGCTTCTTTCGGGTTAGTTGCACCCATCAATTCTCGGTTTTTTGCGACCGCATTTTCACCTTCCAATACTTGCACCAGAACAGGGCCAGAAGTCATAAACTCAATCAACGCCGGGAAAAAAGGTCGGGCTTTATGCTCTTGGTAAAAACCACCAGCTTTTGCCGAATCAAGATGCAACATTTTTGCAGCAACTATCGTTAAGCCATTCTTTTCGAAACGGCTGTATATTTCGCCAATAACATTTTTTGCAACTGCATCAGGCTTGATGATGGAAAAAGTACGTTCCACTGCCATAGTGTGATCTCC
>CAZTZY010000064.1:0-19140 GCA_964617765.1 uncultured Spongiibacteraceae bacterium | reverse complement strand
CAATAAAGTCGCCGACACTGGTAGGTGCCGATGCAGCAGCAGGGTTAGTTGCCGCCATCGCGCCTGTGCTGGCAAGTGCTGCCGCGGCGATTGCGAGTTGTAGAGTTGATTTTTTCATGATAGTTACCTTTTATTATTTAAGTGGGTTCTTTGAGTAATTCTTCCCTAAGTTGCGTAACACAACCTTGTTAATCAATTAAGTTAGCAAGATCAATGCCACATTACTTGTCAGTGAGTTTTATGCTTATTTTATAAGCTAAAACCTGCTGAAATCTGTCGTATTTTCAAAATAGTTCGCATATATGAAGATTTCCACCCTAACATTAACTATTTTTTCTAAGTTAATGATTATTGGGGTTTTCTAAAAAAAGTGGCAATTTTCTTAATATCCGACAATTTTTGTCAGCTTGGCGACATGTTTTGTCACTTAATGAGTAGGGCACATAAATTCCCATGAAAGGCTACTACCCAAAAAAGAGGCAGTAGCTATAATAGCCACCCGTTTTTTGGCTTTTTATGAAGGTTTTTTATGATGAATTGGTTAATTCCTGCTGCCAATGCAGCAACCCCTGGCGCATCTCGCGGTGCTGACTTGATTCAGTTGGGAATGATTGTTTTTCTTTTTGCGGTTTTTTATTTTTTAATTATCCGCCCGCAGCGCAAGCGCCAAAAAGAACATGATTCCTTGATTGCCAACCTGGCAACCGGTGATGAAGTGTCTACCAATGCGGGTATTCTGGGCAAGGTGAGAAAGGTTGATGGTGATTACGTTATCGTTAAAGTCGCTGACAATGTTGAGCTTAAGTTCCAAAAAGTAGCGATTCTGGCGGTTTTGCCTAAGGGCACCCTGAAAGCTATTGAGTAATTCCTGTTATGGCAATTGCGTATCCTGAGAAGCTTTCCCTTGCGCAGTTGCCAACGCCGTTACAACCTCTTGATCGATATTCAACTTCCTTAAATGGTCCAAGAATCTGGTTGAAGCGTGATGATCTTTCGGGATCTACCACTTCAGGAAATAAGATTCGCAAGCTGGAATATACTCTCGCTTATGCCAAATCCCAGGGTTGTACTGCCGTTATTACTTGTGGTGGTTTGCAATCCAATCATTGCCGAACCACGGCATTATTGGCAGCGCAACTGGGTATGCAATGTACACTGGTGTTGCGGGGCGAAAAGCCGGATTCATTCAATGCCAATCTGTTACTGGATGCTCTTGCGGGTGCCGCTTTACACTTTTATCCTGAAAAAACCTATTATAAAGAACTTGAAAATCTACTTGAAGAACATCGTTTAAGTTATTCAAATATAAACATAAAATCACATATTATCCCTACTGGTGCCAGTGATGGCATAGGCATTTGGGGTTATATTGCCTGTGCTGAAGAGTTGGGCAATGATTTCCTGCGCGCAGGTATTCAGCCTACTCATATCATTCATGCAACCGGCTCTGGAGGAACACAAGCCGGGTTGACATTAGGTGCCCATTTGCATTCATTGTCGGCAAAAGTGACAGGAATTAACGTTTGTGATGACGAAGCCTATTTCCAGAACAAGGTTCGCCATGATATGCGTGACTGGAAAGCGCGTTATGGCGCTGAAGTTGATGTTGATGCAATACCTGTTCATGTCATCGATGGTTATGTCGGCAAGGGTTATGCGCAAGCCAGTGATGAAGTTTTGGCCTGTATTGCTGAACTGGCGCGATTGGAAGGTGTGGTGCTGGATCCGGTTTATACGGGCAAGGCCTTTTATGGATTAAGCCAGGAAATTCGCAAGGGCCGGTTTGATGGCTGTTCCGATATTGTTTTTATTCATACTGGCGGCATCTTTGGTCTGTACGCCTATGAAGAACCCTTAAACCGATTATTGAATGATTAAATTATGAAAGCTCCGGAATTATTAGCGCCTGCGGGCAGTTTGAAGCATATCCAGTACGCCTTTGCCTATGGTGCCGACGCCGTGTATGCCGGGCAGCCGCGTTATAGCTTGCGGGTGCGTAACAATGAATTCAGCAAGCTGGAAACGCTGAAAGAGGGTATTGATTATGCCCATGCGCTGGGTAAGAAATTTTATGTGGTATCCAATATTGCGCCGCACAATGCCAAGCTGAAAACCTATCTGGAAGATATGCGGCCACTGGTGGCGTTGAAGCCTGATGCGTTGATCATGTCTGATCCGGGCTTGATCATGATGGTTCAGGATGAATTCCCGGACATGCCTATACATCTTTCGGTGCAAGCCAATGCCGTGAATTACAAGACAGTAGAGTTCTGGCAGCGCATGGGTCTCGAGCGTGTGATCTTGTCACGTGAATTGTCACTCGAAGAGATTGAGGAAATTCGCAAACATTGTCCGGATATGGAGCTGGAAGTGTTTGTGCATGGCGCTTTGTGTATTGCTTATTCCGGCCGTTGCCTGCTTTCCGGTTATATGAATCATCGTGATCCGAATCAGGGAACGTGTACCAATGCCTGTCGTTGGGAGTATCAGGCGCATGATGCCAAAGAAACTCCGGAAGGTGATGTGGTGGCGGTTAATCCTGCACTTAATAAGCCTGTGGTGGTCGATCCTGTATCGATCAATTCTGTCATTGCTTCGGATAACCACCCAGTGGATGACATTGTCCTGTTGCAAGAGAAAACCAATCCAGGTGAATACATGCCGGCTTATGAAGATGAGCATGGTACTTACATTATGAATTCCAAGGATTTGCGCGCAATTGAGCATGTTGAGCGCTTGGCGCAAATGGGCGTACATTCGCTGAAGATAGAAGGCAGAACCAAATCCCATTTCTATGTGGCGCGTACGGCGCAAACTTATCGGCGGGCGATTGATCTGGCGGCAAAGGGCGAGAGTTTTGATCCGGCGTTGATGCATCAACTGGATAGCCTGGCGAACAGGGGGTACACCGAAGGCTTTTATCGTCGTCATAAACCGCAAAACATGCAAAGTTATGATATCGGCAGTTCAGTGTCTGTCAGGCAGCAGTTTGTGGGAGAGGTATTAAATTATCAGCCGGGCGATGATTTTATTCTGGTGGATGTTAAAAACCGTTTTGGTATCGGGGATGAGATTGAGTTGATGACACCGCAGGGGAATGTGTTGTTTGTGCTTCAATCACTGCAATCCGCTAAAGATGAGCCTATGACTGTGGCGCCAGGTTCTGGTCATCAGGTAAAAATTCTTGTGCCAGACAAAACGTATGACTATTCGTTTGGATTGATGATGAGGACGTTGGTTGAGCCAATCCTTACGTAATTTAAAGCTTTAACTTGTCTGCATAACCTATTGAATATAAATCTTTTTTACTCGATTTGTTATGCCGGTAAATAGCTCGTAAGAAATCGTGTTGGCGTGTTTGGCGATCTGGTTAGCAGATAAACCTTCGCCCCATAAAGTCACTTCATCGCCAACGTTAACGCCGCCTGAACTGACATCGACTGTAATTAAATCCATTGATACGCGACCCGCCAAAGGGTAGGTTTTGCCGTTAATCAGCACAGGCGTTCCATTGCTGGCATGGCGTGGATAGCCATCCGCATAGCCTATGGCGATAGTGGCAATTCGGCTTTCTTTATCAGCTTGCCAAATACCGTTGTAGCCTACACGCTCTCCTTGGGCGATAGTCTTTAAATGGATAACACGGGATTTTAATGTCATCACTGGCTTGAGTTGCCGTGTAAAAGCGTTTTCCTCTTCGGCAGGATTGCTGCCGTAAAGCATGATGCCAGGGCGGACCCACTCATGGTGCGTGGCTGGATGGAACAATAATCCAGCAGAATTTGCCAGGCTGCGCGTGGTAAGGCCGGTGCTTAACCGATCAAACAAACGTTGTTGTTGGTCATTGGCCGGATTATCCAGCAATTCGGCATTGGCAAGATGAGACATAACGCCCATCAATTCGAGATGTTTGCTGCTTTGAATAGCTTTCAAGGCCTGTAAAAAGTCATCACCATTCAAGCCAAGCCGGTGCATGCCGGTGTCGATTTTTAGCCAGATTTTTAAAGGATTTCCCGGATGATGCAGGGCAATATCCAGCGATTGGGTAGAGTGAATAACGGCTTGTAATTGTTGTTGATGGCAGGTTTCAAAATCATCACGCGTATTGGCGCCACTTAGCACGATAATGACGTGGTTAATGCCATGATTTCTAAGCTGTATACCTTCTTCAATACGGGCTACTGCAAAAGCATCGCTGGCAGATAAGGCCTGGGCGGCATTTACAGCGCCATGACCATAAGCATCGGCTTTAATCACTGCCATTATTTTGGCATTGGGTGCAGCCTGCTTGGCAATCGCCAGATTGGATTTAAGGGCTGTTAAGGAAATATCGGCCCAAGCCAGTGAGTTCATAAGGTGTATCTTAGGCTGTGTGATAAATTGCCGGAGTGTTTATTTTCAGTATTGTACATAGTTTCAGGAAGTTAGGTAGATGAGATGTTTTTATTTGGCAGTTGATTTTTATAAGTTTTTGTACAATATTTGAGCGTATTTAGATGAAATTTCAGTAGTATTTGTTCGTTTCGTTCTAAAAAATAGTTGTGGTATTACTATTTGGGTATATGCTTTGAAAATGGGATGGCTGCTAAATCACTACGACATTGACTGCAGTCAATGTGTAAAAGTAGTTTAAAGCAATACTTGATGACTTTAATCCCCGCTAATAAAAATAAAAAAAGGCTTTTGCCAAGGGACGTGCATGAAATTACAACAGTTAAGATATATTTGGGAAGTTGCGCATAACGACCTCAATGTATCGACCACCGCACAAAGTTTATATACATCACAACCGGGTATCAGCAAGCAAATACGCCTGCTTGAAGATGAGTTGGGTGTCGAGATTTTTGCCCGTAGCGGCAAGCATTTAACGCGGGTTACTCCAGCCGGTGAGGCTATTCTGGATATTGCCGGTGATATTTTGCGCAAGGTGGATAGCGTAAAACAGGTTGCGCAAGAATACAGCAATGAAAAAAAGGGCAGTTTGTCGATAGCCACAACGCATACTCAAGCGCGTTATGCATTGCCTCCAGTGATTAAAGCGTTTATTGAAAAATATCCTGATGTGTCTTTGCATATGCATCAGGGTACACCGATGCAAATTTCCGAGTTAGCCGCTGATGGCACTGTGGATTTTGCGATTGCCACGGAAGCACTCGAGCTTTTTTCTGATTTGATCATGATGCCTTGTTATAAATGGAATCGTGCCATTATCGTTCCCAAAAATCATCCATTGGTCAAAGCCTCGCCATTAACACTGGAAGATGTTGCCCGTTATCCCATAGTGACCTATGTATTTGGTTTCACCGGACGTTCCAAACTGGATGAAGCGTTTTTTAGTCGTGGATTAGCACCAAAAGTAGTTTTTACTGCTGCGGATGCCGATGTGATTAAAACCTATGTGCGTTTGGGTCTGGGAATCGGGATTGTTGCCAGTATGTCGTATGATCCAGAAGTGGATACCGATCTGGTTGCGCTGGATGCCAGCCATTTGTTTAAACCCAGTATCACTAAAATCGGTTTCAGGAGAGGAACATTCTTACGCGGTTTTATGTACGATTTTATTGAATTATTTGCCCCGCATTTAACCAAAAAAATCATTAATGAAGCCTATAACCGCCAAAGCAAGCTGGAGCTGGATGAATTATTCTCCAATATAGAATTACCGACGCATTAACAAAGAATTCACCTCTTTAAGGCTGCCCAGGCAGCCTTTTTTATTGAAATTTCAGACCTAAATCTGTAGTCTCACATCACATTTTCGCCTACTGGAGTTTTCTTGTGGAAATAGCATGTCTTGACCTTGAAGGAGTTCTCGTTCCAGAAATCTGGATCGCCTTTGCTGAATTGACTGGCATTAAAGAGCTAAGAGCCACTACAAGGGATATTCCTGATTACAATGTGTTGATGAAGCAGCGTTTGCGCATTCTTGATGAGCATAATCTGGGCCTGCCAGATATTCAGGCAGTTATTGCCAAATTGAAACCGATGGAAGGAGCACCTGAGTTTGTGGATTGGTTACGCGAACGTTTCCAGGTGGTCATTCTCTCTGATACTTTCTATGAATTCTCGGCACCTTTAATGAAGCAGTTAGGCTGGCCAACGCTGCTTTGTCATAAGCTTGAAGTTAATGACAAGGGTAGGGTTGTGGATTACAAATTGCGTCAGGTTGATCCCAAGCGCCATTCTGTCATCGCTTTTCAAGGTTTGAATTACCGTGTTCTTGCAGCCGGTGATTCCTATAACGATACTACAATGTTGGCTCAGGCTGAGGTGGGTATTTTGTTCAAGGCGCCGCCGAATGTGATTGCCGAGTTTCCACAATTTCCTTCAGTGACAACCTATGAAGATTTGAAAAAGGAATTTATCAAAGGCAGTGTGAGGGATTTAAGCCTGTAGTTTCTTCTTGTGTTACTGCGTTAATGATGAAAACGGATCACTCATTATCGAGTGATTCGTTAAAAAACACCCAGTCCTTACCCTTCTTTTTAGCTGCATACATGGCTGTATCAGCGGCTTTCCTCAAATCTTCTTCGGTTTTTGTCTGATCTGGAAATGAAGCAATGCCAATACTGGCAGTGACGGTCAGTATTTTATTTTTAAACCGTAAAGGTGATGTGATTTGTTGGGTTAAACGACCCATCAGTGCAGTAATGTCTTTTATCGTTTTATCACCTTGTAAAATCACCGCAAATTCATCACCGCCAATGCGTGCCGCCAAATCATCAGTTCGAATAGTGGATGATATTTGTTTGGCTACGTGGATGAGAATGGCATCACCGGCATCATGGCCAAAAGAATCATTAATAGGTTTAAATTTGTTCAGGTCGATAATGAGGAGAGTGACGCTATTACCCAGGCGACTGCTACGATGAATGGCTTCATTGATTTGTTCATCGAATTTTTGCCGATTGGCTAAATCGGTTAAAGAGTCGTGGGTGGCAAGATAGGTTTGTTTTTCTTGTTCAAAGCGCAATTGGTGAATAAGTCGGGCCGATAGTCCGTCATAGGCCAATATCAATGCCAGCATACTTATAGAGAAAAACAGCCATAAGAATATCTCAACGTCATCAGTATTGCTGATGGGAATGGTTTGTGGAAATTCAAACCCGGATAAACTCAACCCTGCCAAAGTAATGTAAAAAGAAAAAGTCACTGCAGAATATATTAAGCCAGTGCGCTTATTGATCAACAAAAATGCCATGATAATCGGTAAAGGCAAGAAAACCGGAGTTAGGCTATTTAAAACTCCGCCGGTAATAATAATGCCAAAATTAATGGCCAGAAAAACACTGGTGATAAGCCATTGGGCCGTTTTTTCATGATTTTTTTGTTGGCGTAAACGAAGTAGCAAGAATGCATGAAAGCTCAGGAGAATAGCGCTGAAGGAAGAGCTGAAAACGCTGCCCGGCCAGGAAAAATGGGTTATACAGGGGTAATAAATGGCAAAAAAACTTATCACGATCATGCAGATAATGATCATGTCGGCCAATAAACGAAAGCGATAGGCCACATCAATGTTGCCATTTTGTACGAGTTCACGGGGTAAGAAGTGGTCGCGGGACTTTTCAAACTGTTGTAAAAGTATTGTTAAGAGTTTCATGTGGCTAGTACTTTACCTGAATAAGAGTTACCTATAGCATCAATGCGGTATTTAACCCTACCCAATCTTTATAAGAAAGTACCAATATGCATAAATGCCAAGAAGTTACCGTAGATTATTTTTCGTATGCCCCTTGTGTATATCGATCAACTATCGAAGTTAATGCCACGCCCGAACAGATTTTTATCAGTTTTGAAGATGCTGGGGATTGGCCTAAATGGGCACCACCAATACTGAATGTTGAATGGACCTCTCCAAAACCCTTTGGTTTGTCCACAACCCGCAGAGTTTCAATGATGGGTAATTTGATAGGTGATGAAACTTTTATCGCCTGGGATTATCCCAAACGTATGGCGTTTTGTTTTACACATTCATCGCAATCATTAATTGAAAGTTTTGCTGAAGATTACCAACTTACTGTTTTACCCGATGGCAAAACACAAGTGGTATGGACTATGGGCATGACGCCCAAGGGCATAGGAAAAATCTCAATGGCGATGTTTGGCCCTTTTATGGGACTGGCAAATCAATGGATGTTTAATCGCTTTAAAAAACACATTGAGAAAAGATTTCCCAAGAATTAATGAATGAGTGACACTTTAATTGAGTGTTACTTTAATAAAGGCGCGCTTGTTTATTTTACCTCCCAGAGTAGCGCCCAAATCCAGCATGCGCATTTGCCAGCGGTATTTTTTTAGCAGGGCAGTGTGGGCTTGCATTGTTGCTGAGGCATCACTTAATAACTCGGCTTGTGCATTTTGCCATTCACCTGTTAATTTCCCCATCATGGTGCAAGGGCAAATTTTCACTTCATGGAAATTGCGGATGCGTTTTACTTTGCCGGCTTTGCCTTCCGAGAATAAATAAAAGCACTCATTTTCTTTGGCAAACCATACGGGCGTGTTGACCCAGGTGCCATCGCGTTTTTGGGTGGAAATACTTAAATAGTTGGCGGTATTCCAGTTGTTCATGCTGCGGCACTCGCATTTTCTGCTAAGGTCAGTTTTATATTACGCTGAGCTTCATCAATACTGTCTATAATGACACTAACGTTTTGTTTTAATCTGAAATTCAATGTGTCAGAAAGCAGCTGTAATGAATCCTGTTTGAAAGTAAATGGGGTATTGAGCGAGCGTACTTCTATTTTCCCATGGATATCAAAATCTGGCAAATGCACACCAATAACACGATGGTTTATCATTGATATTTCACCATTAAAAGCACGGCCCTTAAATTGTTGAAGATATTGGCATTTAAGGGCTTGTTCACAATCTCTTTGGGCATTGCGCACAGATTGAATGGCATCGTTCAAATGGGTAATGGTTTTTTCAGTGAGAGGCACTGCTGTTTGTTGATGAATAATGCTTTTTATTATGCGATGTACTAAAAGGTCACTGTATTTACGAATAGGTGATGTGAACGTCGTATAGGCATCAAAACCCAAACCAAAATGCGGAGAATGTTTGATTGACCATTCGGATTTAACCAGTTTTTTGCGCAAGATTTCCTTGAGCGCCAAATCGCATTCCAGATTTTCCACAAGGCGAAGGAGGTTTTTGTAGCCTTCCAGTGTGTTTGCGGTAGTTTTATCAAAATCGGGTAAATAAGCTTCAAACAGTTTTTCCAAACCAGATAACTGGTCTGCTTTAAAGCCGTTATGGGCTAAAAATAAACCATCATGCTGGTGCTGGTTAATAAATCTTGCTGTAGATTCATTACAGGCAAGCATACATTCTTCAACTAACTGTTGGGCCTTGTTGCGCTCTTGTTTTTCTATCGCAATGATTTTACCTTTATCATTCAATGTATAGCGATAGTCCACATATTCATCCATCAGCAGGGAATTCTTCTTGCGCCATTCATGACGTTGTAAGGCAAGGTTGTTCAGTTCCAGTAACTGGAGTTTGATCGATTCATTAATAGAAGAGTGTTTGCCATCTATTAAGAGTGCCACCTCGTCATAACTCAGTTTGGCTTTACTGTTAATGACAGCTTCTGTGTAAGAGGTGTGGATGATTGTTCCATCTGCATTAATGGTTAAATGACAAATCAATGCTAAACGATCTTGATGAGGTTTAAGCGAGCAAATATCGGATGAGAGTACATCCGGTAACATGGGGATTTTTTGTCCAGGCATATAGATGGAGCTGGCCTGTTTAACAGCGATTTTATCGAGTGGAGAGTTAGCATCAATAAAAGTCGAAACATCGGCTATAGCTATGTTCAATTTCCAGCCATCAGCCGTTTTTTCAATATTCAAAGCATCGTCAAGATCCTGCGTTGATGCTCCATCGATGGTGAAAAATAGTGAAGAGCGATAATCAGACCGTTCGGGAATCGTAGCATCCAGAAGCGTTTCTGCGGTTTGGCGTACGGCTTGAAGTTCATCGGGTTGCCAGATTTTTTCTTCAATACCTTCTTTGACGATAGCATAACGATGTTCAATATAAGGATCGGCAGGCTGACCTATAAAAGCGGTGATTTCCGCTTGCACTCGTCCTTCATGCTGAAAAGGGTGTTGGCTGATTTTTGCTGCAACCAGATCGCCTTCTTTAAGGGTTTTGCGGAATTTGGGTGGAATAAATATCCAGCGATTACATTGTTGATGGTCGGGAACTACATACATTTGATCTTTTTTCGTGACGATACTGCCAATAAAGCGGGAAAAATCGGATTTAAGCAGTTTTTCGATCTTGGCGATGGGTTTTTCATCGGTTTTATCGCCTTGTTCAAGAATGTATTGAATATGGTCGCCGGGCAATACCTTTTCCATTTCGGTTTGAGGCAGTAAGTATTGCTGCGAATCATTATCTGCGATAACAAAACCAAAGCGTTTATTGGTGCCTTTTACAATGCCGGTGCCGCGTGGAACGGAGTCTTGAATCTGTTTTTTGAGATCTTTTAATTGACTAAGGGTATTTAAATCAAGCATGTTGGTTTCTCTGATAAAATCGCGGCAAGCGTAGCAGAAAATAGTATGTCAAAGAAAGGATACTCCTGCGTTTTTCAGTTCTAGCTGCCTAGATGATGGGATTTTTCATCGTATAAATACTGTGTAAATGGTATTTTTGTGCGCTCAACTTACTATTAAACTGTGTATTGATCGCTCTTGATGATCATTGTGCATGGGATTGGGAAATAAAATGAAAATCGTTAGAACAGCTATAATCAAGGCAAAACCGGAACAAGTCTATGATGCTATTACAGCTTTTGATGCTTATTCCCTATGGAATCCCTGGTTGATAAAGGCGCAGGGTGTATGCCAGGTAGGTGAGGATATTGTTGTTGATGTCGTTCTGGGTAAAAAGATTCAGCAATATCACCACGAGATACTGAAAATAGACAGGCCTAATCTGTTTCACTGGTGTGATAAAGGTTGGTTTACCATATTTGCATATGGTGATCGCCTGAGAACCCTGGAGTCTGTCGCAGAAGGCACGGCTTATAAGGTGGAGTTAACCATTGTCGGTCCATTGGCTTTTTTTGCAAAATGGTTGTTGGGAAAAAGCCTGGAAGAAGGTATGACGCGTGAAGCCGATGCGTTAAAAAAGTATGTTGAAAAAACTTTATAAATAGAACATTTATGGCTCAAGATAATCCATTTTTAGAAGAATTCGGTGATGTTAAACCGTTAAAACAAGATACAGCAGATGTTGGTAAAAAAACCGATATTTCAGCCAGTTTGCCTTTGCGCCGTGAGG
The DNA here is from genome assembly GCA_964617765.1 of uncultured Spongiibacteraceae bacterium. Classification (GTDB taxonomy): domain Bacteria; phylum Pseudomonadota; class Gammaproteobacteria; order Pseudomonadales; family DT-91; genus CAZTZY01. The sequence continues at coordinate 7,839 of CAZTZY010000064.1, read as the reverse complement.
CAGCTGTTATAGAAGCCAGAGCAGAAAATTACCTTTCCACTTCACATATCCAGGAAGTAGGGCCTTACGATATCGTTAGTTTCAAACGGGATGGTATTCAGGAAGGCGTTTTCCGTAAATTACGCCTGGGTAAATATGATTGTGATGCGCGCCTGGATTTGCATCGTATGACGGTAGAGCAAGCCCGCAAGGCTATTTATGATTTTATCCATGAGTGTATGGAATATCAGTTACGCACTGTGCTGTTATTGCATGGTAAAGGTGATAAAACCCCGGATAAAAAAGCGATATTAAAAAGTTATTGTGAGCATTGGCTGGAGGAGATTCCTGAAGTCATGGCATTCCATAGTGCACAACCCCAGCATGGCGGTACGGGAGCTATGTATGTATTGCTGCGCAAGAGTGAATCAGCCAAAAATCTCAATCGTGAAAGGCATGGGGAACGCTCATGAGTAATGTTGTTCCGTTCAAGCGGCCAGTAAAAAAACTATCGGTTGAAGCAGGTAAGGGCAATATCTTATGCAAGGAAGGGCATCACAAGTGGAAAATTGTCCAGGATAAACAATTTGATTCGCGTGCCGGCAAACTGGTGACCTTGTATGAATGCAGTCGCTGCCAACGCCAAAAAACAAAATTACTCTGAGTTATCGATGATTAACATACTAATTCAAATAGACGATTTTGATGTGCTGGCAGAAAAAGCGAATCTGGCTTCTTTATCGGCACATATCGGTGCTGTAGTGGAATTTACTGGTTATGTTCGTGCCCTGGAATCCAATGTTGCCCACTTAACGGCTATTCATCTGGAGCATTATCCAGGAATGACGGAAAAATCGATTCAGAAGATTGTTGATGAGGCCCTGTCCAGATGGTCAATTATTGGTATAACGATCATTCATCGAGTGGGTACTTTGTCTTTAGGTGAGCGAATTGTCTACGTCGGCGTGGCCACTTCACATCGCCGTGATGGATTGCAATGCATTGAATTTATTATGGATTATCTAAAAAATGATGTTCCGTTATGGAAAAAGGAAGTGACCGATACCAGTGCCAGTTGGGTAGGTCAAAAGGAGAGTGACATCCTGGCCAAATCGTCATGGTCATTGAGAGAGTGACAGCCTAAAGGGGATATCGTTATAATCGCTTTTTGTTATTAAAACGGATGTATTAAGGGTAAATAATGAGTTTGAATCCACGTGAATTTCGTAATGCATTAGGGCGTTTTGCGACAGGTGTTTGTGTTATCGCGATTAATCCGCCTGATCAAAAGCCATTTGGTATGACTGTCAATTCGTTCGCTTCGGTTTCGCTTGACCCGCCTTTGGTTTTATGGAGTTTGCAAAAAAACTCTGATTGTTTTTCGGCGTTTGAAAATGCCAAACAATTCTCGGTCAATGTACTCTCTTCAGATCAACAGGCTATTTCCAATCAGTACGCCAAAAAGCATGAACATGATTTACTGGAAGGTACTTATCGTCAGGGTCGTTCGGGTTGTGTGGTGTTACGAGATGCAATGACCAGCTTTGAGTGCAACCTTGAAGCGATACATGAAGGTGGAGATCACGTTATTATTATTGGTCGTGTTCTGGAAATGAATAGCCATCCAGCCCATCGTGAGCCACTGGTATTTTTTAGCGGTAAATACCGTTCGTTGAAATAATTGAGCGAATTACCATTAAAGTTTTGCAGTGATTGTGGTGCGAGGGTAACGCATAAAATACCTGAAGCCGATGATCGTTTGCGTTTTGTTTGTGATTTCTGTGGCGTGATCCATTATCAAAACCCCAAAGTTGTTGTGGGTAGCTTGCCAGTTTGGGAAGATAAAGTGTTGTTATGCAAGCGCGCCATAGAGCCCCAATATGGTTTGTGGACATTACCTGCCGGGTTTATGGAAAACGGTGAAAGCACGCTGGACGGGGCAGAGCGCGAAACGTTTGAAGAAGCCGGCGCTAAATTCAAGAATCCTGTTTTTTATCGCCTTTTTGATATCCCCTTTATCGACCAGGTTTATCTGTTTTACCGTGCTGAATTAATTGCTCCAGAGTTTTCCCCGGGCATAGAAAGTCTGGAGGTTCGTTTGTTCACCGAACAGGAAATCCCTTGGTCAGATCTGGCTTTCCCGGTTATCCATGACGTTCTGCAAGAATATTTTGCAGATCGTAAAACAGGAATATTCCCTGTTAGATCCGGCTTGCCAACCTATCGCGCCAAATTATTATAATGCAATAAGTTTGGCCCGTTTAAGACATTGCCATTTTTCCAGATTTTTGTGTTATAAAAATCTTTCTCTTCATCCATTTTATTGATGGTTAAAAGTATTCATGACTCTTTCATTTGTCTTTCTGATTATCAGTTTACTTGCCAATGTTGGGCTCATTGTTGCGACAATAGTGTTTTACCGTTTAAAGGGCCAGCAAGAAAAGGCTTTTGTTGACCTTACAGCTGCGCATGAAAAAGTGCGTTCTGAAAAATCCTTTCTTGATGGTCAAATCAGTGAGCTGGCAATTTTTAAACAGCATTTGCACGCCAAGGAGCAGGAGTTATCGTCTTTGGTGGCGAAAGAAAGTGAATATGCCGCGCAAATCGCCCGTTTACAAACCCAGCAAGAGCAACAGGCTAAATCTCATGAAGAGAAACTGGTTTTGCTTTTGGAATCCAAGCAGCAATTGGCGATCGAATTTGAACAACTTGCTGATAAATTACTGGATAAAAAAACCGATCGCCTAAAAGAACAGCAGGATAATTTTTTCGCCCAAACAGTTAAGCCGCTTAAAGAACAATTAAGTGAATTTCGTCAGCGTATTGACAGTGTGCACGAAATGGATGCCAAGGATAGGGTGCAGCTGTTAGGTGAAATTACCCAGTTGAAAACCTTGAACCAGCAAATGAGCGGTGAGGCTATAAACCTTACGAATGCACTTAAGGGTAATCAAAAATTTCAGGGTAACTGGGGTGAGTTTGTCCTTGACCGTGTTCTGGAGGATTCAGGATTACGTAAAGGTTTTGAATATGAAATTCAGGCCAAGCGCTACAGTGAAGATGGTCGTTTGCGATTACCTGATGTGATCGTACATTTGCCGGACAAAAAAGACCTGATTATAGATGCGAAGGTTTCATTGGTGGATTATCAGCGTTTCTGTGAATCAACTGACCCAGTAGAAAAAGAACGTGCCCTGAAAGGCCATTTGCGTTCACTTGAACAACATATAAAAGGCTTAAGTGTAAAGGATTATGAGGCACTTGAAGGTATTAATAGTCTCGATTTTGTATTGTTATTTGTACCTATTGAAGCGGCATTTTTGTTGGCGTTGGAAAGTGATCCAGGATTATTTCAGCAGGCGTATGATAAACACATTATTTTAGTTAGCCCTACAACACTATTAGCAACGTTGCGGACCGTTGAAAATTTGTGGCGTTACGAAAGGCAAAATAAAAATGCCGAAGAAATTGCGCGGCAAGCGGGTGGCTTATATGACCAATGTGTGCTTTTTCTGGAGTCCCTTGAAGAAATTGGCAAACAACTTCATCGTTCAACGGATGCGTTTGAAAAAAGCATACAGCGATTATCAACAGGACGCGGCAGTATGTTGAGCCGGGTTAATAAAATGAAGCGTTTGGGTGCGAAAACCAAAAAACAATTACCCGAGCATTTTGTTCTGGGTGAAGACGATCTTGATGCATTAACAGATGATACAGAGGAAAATTAAATGACCAAACCGATTATTGGATATATGGCTCCAGCTTTTTCGTTGTTAAATCAGCGGGGTGAAAAGGTTAGTCTCAAGGATTTTAAAGGTAAAAAAAACGTAGTGGTGTATTTTTACCCACGTGCCAATACTCCGGGCTGTACTGTACAGGCTTGTGGTATTCGTGATTTTAAAAATGAATTCGAAAAATTAAATACTGTCGTTTTAGGTTTGAGCCCTGATACGGTAAAAAAGTTACAAGGCTTTGAAGAAAAACAGGCATTAAACTTCGATTTATTGGCTGATGAAGACCATGCAATTGCAGAAAAATACGGTGTCTGGGGCTTAAAGAAATTTATGGGCAAAGAGAGTATGGGGATTCTACGTACCACTTTTATTATCGGGTTGGATGGTAAACTTAAATATATTATCGATAAGGTCAATACCAAATCACATAATGAGAATGTGATTAAATTGCTCAATGAAATCAAATAAAAAACATAAAATTTATACTAACAATATTGATGAATGTATTGTTTAGTCTATGTAGATAATGAGAGGTTTGCCTGTTTCATTAATGGTGTCGAGTATAAAATTACTCACAAGCGGAATAAGAATTCCAGCAAGGATTGTTATAATCAGCGCATTCATTGCCCAGGCGGGAAGAATTTTTTTAGCTTGCTCTGTTTCGAGCGCCAGTGCTAGTGAATCATTGGTTAATCCAGACATGTTGATAGTGGTAGCCGTTCCTTGAATCATATGATTTTTTTCCATCGTTTTGGCAATGGCATTAATATCTGATATTGCAACATCGTCTTGACTCAACTTTAGGATTAAACCGTGTTTAAATGAAAAATGAAGTCTTTTTGAAAGACTTAAATTATTTTTAATGCGCGCTTGTATTTTTTGTATGGCAAAAGAGATTTTTAATTTTAAGGGCAGGGTGGTATTTTTCTGCTTCAGATATTGTGATTCTATAAAGTCGATTGCGTGAATGAGTTCATTGCAGTTTTGAAAGCGCGCACCAGGCCTTTTCGCCATCATCTTGCTAATCAATGGTGTTAGTGCCTGTAGATCATTCGGCAGTTCAGGTATGGGTGCTGAAACGTGTTTTATTGCTACGGCAATTGCATCCCTTCCATGAAAAGGTAGTTTATATGTTAGCATTTCATATAAAAGAACGCCTAAGCTGTAAATATCAGAGCTCTTTTCAAGTTTGTGTCCTTGAGCTTGTTCGGGACTCATATAATAGGGTGTGCCGGCTACAGAATTGGTTTTTTCGTCAGGTAATTCACGGGCAATGCCAAAATCAGTAAGTACAGCGGTACCATTGGCGCGGAAAAGGATATTATCCGGTTTTATGTCGCAATGCAGGTAATTGTGGCTATGTACGTAATCCAGTGCACTTGTTATTTCTTTTAATATTTTTAATGCGTGCAGTGGGCTAAGTTCCTGTTTTTTTATCAAATCCTTGCAAGATGTTCCCGGCAAGTAATCCATCGCCATGTAATAATGCTTTCCATGCCTGAATACATCATAAATGGAAATGATATTGGGGTGACTCAATCCGCCCACAATATTTGCTTCACGATAGAAACGTTCACCAAAGGTGGGGTCTGTACGCAATTCAGGTGATAGAGCTTTTAGGGCAACTTCTCGGCCGACACTTAACTGGATAGCGAGATAGACAGTGGACATACCACCATCACCCACTTTACGTATGACTTGATAACCAGGAATTTGTGATGACATATTCTATTTCTACGATTTTTTGAATAATAACCACAATAAAGTTAAGCCGAGAATCGCAGAAAAAATAGCAATGGCAATTAAATTTTTATTTTGTAGCCATAGGGGTTTTGTTAAGTTGTCCAGATTGTCAGGTGCGGAAATCACTTGTACTGATACATTGTCAACGCCACCTTTATCCAGGGCTGCCTGAATAAGGGCATCGACTAATTCCTGATTAGTGTTTCCTCTATTCTTGCGAAGAATATGGGCAATTTCACCATCTGTGACTAAATCAGAGAGTCCATCACTGCAGAGGAGAACTTTATGCTGCGGTTCCCAATCCCTCTCCATTATATCGACTACAACATGATCAAGATCACTTACACCTAATGATTGAGTGATGATATTTTTTTGAGGGTGATTATGCATTTGTGCTTCTGTTATTGTCCCTGCATCCACGAGTGCCTGAACATAGGAATGGTCTTTGCTGATTTGTGATAACTGGCTCTTTAATGAATCCCAAAGATAAGCACGACTATCGCCTACCCAGCCAATTTGGAAGAAGCTGCCCTTACTCAAAAGAGCAACTATAGTGGTTCCCATATTGGGGCTGCCAATGTTGTTTGCAGCGGCATTTTTTACATCGGCGTGAGATTTGTGTATAGCTTCCTTTAATGTTTTGCCATTTTTAATGGATTCCAAAACAGAATCTTTCACTATTTGACTGGCAACTTCTCCGGCATCGTGTCCACCCATACCATCTGCAATTAACCATAATCCATTATCTGGATTAGAGAGGGATGAATCTTCATTGTTGCTTCTTACCAAGCCAACATTAGTGCCTTGACCGTATTCGTACTTAGAATCCATAGAAAAAAGTCTCTATTAAAGATTTGGATGGTAATAGGCATTCCAGCGTATTAAACATATTTCAGCATCCATATGGAATTTAAGATAGACTAAAAACCAGTTGAACTAATAATCATTATTTTTTATTGTTGTAAATATTAACCAAATAGTAATCTATCATTAATAAAGATTACCTGATCTTTAATAAATATAATAGCTTAGGCTTGAGAGTTATGCTGAAATTTCAATATGTAGGATCTACAAAAAGTGTTTGGCTTATTGGGCCTGTAATGAAAGTAGGATCATCTAAAAGCAATGAGCTGATCCTTACAGAAGAAGGCATTGAGCCCCTTCATTGTTATATACATATAAATCAAAACCTCATTGAAATCGAGCCAATTGGCAATAATGAAGTGTATATTAACGAGTTATTGTTAAAGAAAAAAACAGCTTTAAAAGTGGGTGATATAACCCGTATTGGCAGTCAGGAATTTTCAGTTTCAGATCCCCAAAGCAAGGTTGCCCCTCCAATTCCTGTGCAGCAGCCTGTATCTTCAGAAGCCACGGTTTTTCGTGTGCCAGTTAGTGTTGTTGGTCCAGCTGCAAGCGAAGCGAGTGGTTGGATGTTGCAGGGTTTACATAAAAGTTTACGCAATAAGCGCTACCCTATTGATGGAACGATGTATTTGGGGCGTTCACAGGAGTGTGAGCTGCACTTTTCTTATGAAAGACTTTCGCGTAAACATGTAGAATTTAAAGTTATGGATAACGTATTGATAGTAAAGGATTTGGATTCTTCTAATGGAACGTTCGTCAATGGTGAAAAAATCAAGCAGGCTAAACTGCGTGGTGGTGACACTATCGCATTCGATAAACTTGAATTTACAGTGATTGCACCGACCGGTTCAACCGGTGAAGCCATGGGTGCAGGTAGTTTAAATCAGACAGTTGTGAGATCTGCATTAACACCTGAGATGCTTAAGCAGTCCAATAAACCTGATTCATCAAATAGCTCTACCGCGCCGTCAGCACCTGTTCAAAAGAAATCTTCGCCTGCTAGCCTTATTATGATCGTAGTTGGTGTAGTGACTCTATTGGTAGTGGGTTACATTATTTTATTGAGCTAGCAAACCTTACATTTATTTTTAACAAGGCCGTATTGTTCGGCCTTTTTTATTGCGTTTTTTTTCAATATTGTCCTGATTTGTTAACAGACGAACACTTTGTTATTTTTATAGGGGCTATTTTTAACTCCATGATTTCTTTAATTAATCTTGCATTGCCAGACAATTGAAAACAGACTTTTATAGCATTTTTTGTCAATTTGTAGCATGATGCACCGCGTTTTTTATCCATATCGTAAATATTGATGATAGGAGAGTTGATTGGACGTTTTAGAGAAATTTCGTTTAGAAACACGTGAATGGCTGGAAATAAATTGCCCTGAAACCATGCGTGGACCAGTGCCGAGTATGGATGCACATTCTTGGGGGGGGCGTCATTCAGCATTCCAGACTGAGGATCAAAAACTCTGGTTTGAACGTATGCGCGATAAGGCCTGGTTTTGTCCTCA
>CAZTZY010000063.1:0-19530 GCA_964617765.1 uncultured Spongiibacteraceae bacterium | reverse complement strand
CTGCATCAGGCTTGATGATGGAAAAAGTACGTTCCACTGCCATAGTGTGATCTCCGAAATAAGATTTTAATGAGCCGAGCATTATACGCAAAAAACACCGAAATAGGTATGAACTTTAAGGTATAGCCCCAACTCATTGTAAAATCATCAAAAAGTCACTCCACAACTAGCCTACTTTTTCACACCTTCAACATCCAGCATCACTTCTGCAGTAGTGGAAGCCGGACCAAGATCAAAATTAATACCAAAATCTTTCAATGTAATCAGTGTCTTGCCTGAAAAACCTTGCCGCATACCTCCCCAGGGATCAGGCCCACCGCCTACCATGACTACATCAATAATCACATCTTTGGTAATGCCTTTAAGCGTCAGCGCTCCGGTCAATTTACCGGCTTTTCCATCAGCTGTCGGCACAAAGGACTTACTCTCAAAAGTTGCCTTAGGAAACTTGGTAACATCAAAAAAACGCTCGTCCCTGAGGTGTTTATCACGCTCGGCATGATTTGTGTTTAAACTATTCATATCAATTGATACTGCTACCGAAGACGTTTCCGGCTTTTTGGCATCATATTTAAAATTACCTTCAAATTTGTCAAACCTGCCATAAAGCCAGCTATAACCCAGATGCTTGATTCGAAACTGGACAAACGCATGGGTACCTTCAGTATCAATTTTGTATTCAGCCGCCTGCAGAAATGGAGCACCCATCAAAAAGATGACCAACAGTATAGATTGTAGAGGTTTAAGCATTTTCATCTCCTTTTTCCAAACCCAGCATTTTTAACAGGGTTTTATCTTTATTAATAAAATGGTGTTTTAGGGCGGCCGTCACATGCATTACCGCTAATAAAATGATTAACCAGGCCATCACTTCATGAATCTCACTCCAGATATCCGTTGAATTATCCAGCTGAAAAGTGACTGGCACTAAAAACCACCCAAATACATCAACGGGATTACCTTTCGCTGTTGATACCCAATAACCGGAGACCGGTATACAAAGCATTAACCCGTACAACAAAAATTGGACAAGTCTGGCGATTCTTCGTTCAGTCTTACTCATCCCTAATTCCATTGCGGGCGAAACATTCATTAACCGCCACGACAAACGAAATATAGCCAATATAAAAAAAATCACCCCTACACTTTTATGCCAAAAGGGTGCTTTTGTGTACCAGCTATCATAATAATCGAGACCAACCATCCATAAGCCGGAAAAAAACAGGCCGCTGATTAATAGCGCCGATAACCAATGCAAAAGTATAGCTAGCCAGCCATACCTCAAAACAGAATTAAAAATCATAAGAACATCCCTACGCTAAATTTTGAGATTATCACCCATTAAACGTAAAGCCACTTTTTCACGTCTTTTAAATCCTGATTTTTCCAAAATGAAACGACTGCAATAACCGGAATAAACCCATTAAAAAATAAAAACTTAGACTAATTACTCATAAAACTCCTGTCCAGTTAGCAGTATTAAATACTAAAAAGGGCTTTTTGGTTCAATAAACAAGTTATTTAAACAAAAAACGCACTTCCCTCTGACTTCATTATTAAAAAGCTTTAACAACTATGCTGTTTGTTGACCAAGATCAATAACGAGTCTCGCTAAATTTTGGAAAATTAACCCAAGTTCAATTGAGCATAAGGATTGAACCACCAAGCCAGCAAATGGCTATTAATTTAATTTCAGGAGTCATTTAAATGAAAAAACTTCATCAAAAACTGATCAAGACACAAACTGGCGCCACTATGGTTGAGTACGCACTGATCGTAGCTTTGATTGCTTTGGCAGTTATTGTGACCGTAACAGCCGTTGGCTTACAACTCGACACCAAGTTCCAGGCAATTTGTACTGCACTAAACGATGGTGCAGCTTGTGATTTAGGCAATTAATCCTTTATTGCTTTTAGCATTCAGTATTTCGTACTGAGTGCTGTTGTTGCTTTAAGCGTGGGCGCATGTGGGGGTATTTACAGAAATACATCCACATGCTTTTACCTTGTGTAAATAACAAAATGCATTAGGGAATACCATTTTTTAACCGTTGGCGCGTGTTACGAGAGGCAGAAGTGAAATTACTGCATAAGCGATTATCAAAAAAACAAACAGGCGCAACCATGGTTGAATATGGGCTTATTATTGCTCTGATTTCCTTGGCCGTTATCGTAACCGTGACAGCGATAGGGTTACAGATTGACAATAATTTTCAGGAAATCTGCACTGCCTTGAATCACGGCAATGCATGTAACCTGAATGGTTAATCGACAGAGTGAACGAACGGATTACATGAATCATTAACCAGGATCACAGCATAAAAACCAGCTAAATCCAACGGTTAGCACTAACGCTGAATATTAGTAAACTTTAGGAGTATACCATGCACATACGGGCCATTATTACCTTAGCGATAGCTCTGATCATGGGTGGCATCACTGTCTTCTTGATTAATCACTATCTCCAGCAAGAAGTTTCTTATCGCGCTGCCTCAAAAGTTATCAATACAAAACCCATTGTTGTCGCTGCTGCGAACGTAAAAACCGGTACGCGTCTGGATAAAATGCATTTAAAAATAGTGGATTGGCCCGAGAAAACCGCACCAGAAGACAGTTATAGCAAAATAGAGGATGTGTTAGGCGATAAACCTCCGATTCTTCTTGGCGAAATACGCACCGGCGAACCCATTCTCCCCTACAAACTCTCTAGTCACGGTGCTCGCGGTGGCTTGCCGGCAAGAATTCCTGAAAACTGGCGTGCAATCACTATTGCCGTTAACGAAGTAACAGGTGTCGCTGGATTCATTACACCGGGTGATTATGTTGACGTTCTGCACACCACTATTTCTGGACAGGACGACAAACAACCTGTAACGCGTGTTTTAATGCAAAACATTCAGGTTCTGGGAATAGACCAGATTTCAGCTCAGGATGAAAGTGACCCGAAAGTAGTCAATGCAGTTACACTGTTAGTCAGCTTATATGACACCCAGCGCCTCACACTGGCACAGGAGATAGGCACCATCAATCTGGTTTTACGTAATGAATTTGATGCGTCCATTCTTGAAGAGAGTGTAGTCACCAATAAAGAACTGTTAAAAATTGAAGATATCAAGGAAATCATAGAGCCGGAGGTTAAAGTATTCAAACGCGCTACGCGACGCCCTGCAACTGTGGTTGCTCCTGCTCCTGTTTCAACTCACACCAACGTCGAGATTATTCGTGGTCTGGAAGTAACAACAGAAACCGTCGATAAAGACAAACAACCTAAACCCGAAGAAGTAAAAGCTGAAGCGAAAACCGAAGAAAGACCAGCAACTAACATGGCTCCGAAATAATCGTACCTAACATAGTAACCATAGCAACCTATATAGGACATATAACATGAAGCACTATCATAAATGGGCTAATGCATTAGTCAGCTGGGGAACCATACTGGCATTATCAGTATCGTTATCAGCTCATGCGGCAGAGTCCACAGAAACCAAAGTAAGTGACAATAACAGTAGCTCGGAAATTCACCTTTCCATCGGAAAATCGCAAATTATTCATACTTATGCAGCAGTGGAACAAGTGGTTATAGGTAGCCCTACCATCGCTGACGTCAAGGCATTGAGTTCGCGCCAGGTTCTCATTCTGGGTATAAACCCCGGCAGGACTAATCTGGTTTTGCGAGATAGTAACCAAAGCATCATCTCGGTAATGGATGTTATTGTGGGTTACGACCTTACTGGCATAAAGCGTAAATTATCCGAGTTACTGCCTACTGAAAAAAATATCGAGGTCAGGGATTCCAATCATTCAGTGATTCTTTCTGGCCAGGTGAATAGCCTTGATGCGATGGCTCAGGCCGTGAATGTCGCCAGAAGTTATGCACCTGCTGATAAAGTTATCAACATGATGGAAGTAGCTGGCGGCCAGCAGGTTATGCTGGAAGTACATATTGCTGAAGTATCCAGAAAATCATTAAAACAACTGGGTGTTCAGCTCGATTTTGCAAAAACCAGTGGCGATGCCATTAATGCTGTTACTGGTGCAGGCAATGCCAGTGCCTTTAGCATCTTTGATATTACTGATGTTAATTCAGCTGGCACAAAAACCCTTAAATCAACCATCGATGCGTTAGAACAGAAAGGTTTGGCTAAAACATTGGCTGAACCTAATCTGGTTGCTTTAACCGGACAGGAAGCGAGTTTCCTTGCAGGTGGTGAATTTCCCATCCCGGTTGCCCAATCAGGCAGTTTTTCCGGTGCAATTACTGTCGATTACAAAACCTTCGGTATTGGCTTGAAATTTACCCCTACCGTATTAAGCAATGATAAAATTAATATCAAATTAACCACAGAAGTATCATCAATTGATACCAGCAATACCTACAGCACCTCAACCGGCATCAACTTGCCGACTATTCTTACCCGTAAAGCAGGAACAACGATAGAAATGGCTGATGGCCAGGGTTTTGCAATTGCCGGTTTAATGCAAAGCGATATGAACAATGCGATTAATCAGGTACCGGGTTTAGGTAGCATACCGGTATTAGGCGCGTTATTCAGAAGCACTGACTATCAACGTAAAGAAACTGAACTGGTCATTGTCATAACACCCAGACTGGTAGACCCGACCAATCCGGAAAATCTTGATTTGCCCACTGACAATATCATTCCTCCCACAGATCTTGATCAATACCTGTTAGGCACATTGGCACACCCCAATTTCGCCAAAAGAAAAGGTGAGAAATCCAGAAAACGTATTACACCTACCGGGCTTGAAGGGCGTTATGGACATCAGTTAGAAGAGGAGAAGAATAATGCTGAATAAATTTATTATCGTTTGTGTGACAGTATCTGTGATGTCGGTAAGCGGCTGCGCTCGCACACATTTAAACAAGGATTTCGGTGTTGCCAATGTACACAATATTGACCAGCAGACTGTTAACCCTGAAGCCTATAAAAAAGATGTTGTACATACGCTCAGTGGCGAAAAAGCACAAAAAGTCATCGATGGCTATAACAAGGAAAAACCTGCAGCCAGCAGTCAAAACCTGTTAAAAGATGCATCAAGTAACTAAAAGGCTGTTATTCAATGCAAGTGTTCAAGCGTCGACAAAAGGGTGCTTTTCTTATCCTGATCATACTGACAATTGTAGTATTGTTAGGTATTGCTTCGCTTGCATTGGACATTGGGCGTGTTTTTGTTTTGCGCGCAGAAATGCAGCAGGCGGTAGATGCGGCAGCTTTAGCAGCTGCCGCAGAGCTTGACCAAAATGAAGGTGCGATGGCACGCGCTATGGATGCAGCACGTCATACACTGAATGAGAATTCACGCTTTGCAAAAATCACCGAATTATTAGGTGAAGATGGCCTTCCCGATGAAGCCTTTACTTTCTTTTGTGTTATTGGTTCTTCTTACGACATTGAACCGGATGCCGATGGCTTTACTGATTTTTGCTCTGGTAATCAGGCTCCGGATGAAGACAACAAATATCTGGCAACCAGCAACATAGATGCACATTATGTTCGCATTACTCTGGATAAAGCCCTTACTGGTACCGAGCAATACACTGCCGACCTGATTTTTCTGCCGATTCTGGAATTATTTAATATCAATACCCTGGATACTATTGCTCTCACAGCAAACGCGTTAGCTGGCCGATCTTTCTATAGCTGCAACTACCCACCAATGGCATTATGTGATCCCTTTGAAAATCACGGTACCACCTTCAAGGAATCAATGCCTGTCGGCGGTCATATCGAACTTAAACAACAAGGTTCCAACCAATGGAGCAGTGGTAATTTTGGTTTTCTTGAGCCCATGGCAGGAGGACCAGGAACCAGTGATTTATCTTTATATCTGGCCGACGAAGGCCTGACCCAATGCACACCGCCGGTTATCACCACTAAACCCGGTAACATGACTAACAAAACCAAATCAGCCTTAAATACCCGTTTTGATGAATATGGTCCTCCAGCACCTTTTAATGCTGGCAACGCTTCCAGCAAATGGCCACCTGCACCCGACATTACCGAATTCAGTCTGGACGCCTCAACCCTGCCTATCGATAACCGTTTTGGCACAGGTAACTGGGATTTTGCTGCGCATAAACAAGCACTGATCAATGCAGGTAAATCTGTAGCCACCATGCCTGTCGCATGGGCTACGCATACTCCGATGCGATGGGAAGTTTATAACTGGGAAATCGCCAGCAACAACATACTGACAACACCCAATCCCAGTCATTTGAATACAGGAAACTATCCTCCACCACGCTCCATTCCGGAGAGACGTTTACTCTATGTCGCGGTGCTAAGCTGTAAAAATACTGGCATAACGGGTGGAAAATCAACAACACCGATATTTAATCCCGATGGTTTTGCCAAAATATTCTTGATTAAAAAAGCTGAAGGTCCACCTGATGGCAGGATTTGGGGTGAGTATATCGGCTGGGGCGAAGAGAGTGATGAGCAACTTCATATTGACATCCAGCTCTATGAATAAGCAAAAGCAAAACACCGGCGCAGCAATGGTTGAACTGGCACTCTTATTGCCATTGTTATTGATCCTGTTTTTTGGCATTACCGAAATGGGTCGTGCCTTGTACCAGCAAAGTATTTTGGTTAAAACCGTAGGAAATGCCACACGCATGCTTAGCAGGACGCATCTTGGAATAGACACAGCTGATAACTGTGCGGTTTTGGCTAACTGGGAAGCTGCCAAAACGGATGCCACTAACCTGCTGGTTTTTGGCGATATTGATGGTGGCGGCACACCACTATTAGTGGGGCTTAACGTCACCGATATTGATATAGAAGTGCGCAGCCTTGAAGACTTTGACAAGGATGTATGTATTATTATCATGAAAGCCGAGGCACCATTTACACCCATTGTTAGTGATACATTATTGGGTTTTCCTGTGTTCAACTTAAAAGCAAGTTCGGAGCAGCGATACATTGGCGAATAAGCGCAAACAAAAAGGCGCCACCATGATAGAGATGGCACTGACGTTACCACTCATGATACTTATCATATTAGGTATCGTTGAGTTTTCGCTTTTAATATTCACCTGGACAAAAGGTGTAGAAGCGACAAGGGAAGGCGTACGTTATGCCTCAGTGAGTACACCGACAGTAGACTTATCAGGCCTTGACTGCTCTGACGGCAGCACATCAACGAACATTGAAGCCGATTGCGGTTCGGATGATTGCACTGACCTGATTCTGGAAATGCAAAAAATTATGCCTGAAGTGAGTGGAGACAATGTCCATGTCATTTACGAGTGCTCACGTACCGGTAACCCTGACAGGCCAATTAGTATGAGAACACCTGAAATCAGAATTTCAATTCAGGATCTGACTTATGATTTTATTTTTCCACAAATTATCGGCTTAGGATTAAATATTACCATGCCGGAATTTACCAGCACTCACACTGCTGAAGATTTAAATACCAACTAACAGTTTATTGCAGGAAATAATAGCATGAAACGCAAAATCAGCATCAGGGGATTCTTACAAAGCAGTAAAGTCTGCGATGAATTAAAACATGCAGGCAATGCCCTTGAATTTTCTGATATGGAATTGAAAGTCACCGAGCATCCTGATGTTGACATTCGCAGCCTGCAAGCCAGGCCTGACGTCCTGATTATAGAGCTTGATGCAAGAGACATGAATTCCTTGAATGAGATACTCTCTGTACTTAAAGACAATGATGGCAAGATAACCACTTTAATTCTTCTAAATAACAGTGATACCGATATTGTCAGAAGCCTGATGCGCACCCATGTTTATGATGTAATACCCCTCCCTTGCGATGAAAAAGAATTACTTACCGATTTAAAAGCTATTATACAAGAGAAACAGAAACATCTTGATAGTGTTAAATCACAAGTCATTACTTTTTTGAATGCCAAAGGTGGTAGTGGCAGCACCACATTGGCAGTCAATACAGCGTATATGTTAGCAACTAAATTTGATGCCAGCGTCTGCCTTGTGGATCTGGATATTCAATTTGGAAAAGTTGCACTTTTTCTGGATTCCATTCCTGCAGAAAATATCATGAGCGCCCTGAGGCAGCCTGAACGTATAGACCCCATCTATATGAAAGCACTCGTCACCCATCATCCTAGTGGCCTTGATATATTGGCTGCACCTGGCGCACTGAATGATATTACTGAAATTACGCCGGAATCTGTCGGCTTACTGATAGATGCTATCAGTGAAAATTATGATTATGTTCTGATTGATATGCCACATGTCATTTTACCATGGAGCATTGAAGCACTTAGAAAAGGCGACAGGAATTTTTTGGTAGTGCAAAGCTGTTTATCCATCATGAAAGATGCCAAGTTACTGTTAGATAAACTGGATAAATATGGCATCGACAAAAATCGATTTGAATTGATCAATAATCGCGAATCAAAAAATACTGGATTGATCCGTAAAAAACAGATGCTGGAATTACTGGGCAAGGAAGAATGCTTTAGTGTAAGAAATGATTATGAAGTGGCAATTGAAGCCCAGGAAACCGGAAAACCGATTGAAAAAGTCGCCTTGGCATCTGGCATTAATCGGGATATCGAATCCATCGCAAAAGCTTTAAAAAACGGTTACTCATCCACTGAAAAGCATATGGGCTTCTTCACGCGGATATTTCACGATAGAGGATAATACACATGACTATTTTCAGCGGCGATCGTAAAAAAGAATTACAAAAGATTAAGCAGATGGCGCATCGAGAAGTGATTGATCGCATCAATTTACGCATACTTGATCAACTCGAGCCTGATGAAATCCGTCAGCAATTAGCTGCACTTCTGGAATCGATTTTTCAGGAAAAAAACCTCCCCCTTAACCAGCAAGAACGTGACCTTATTACCAAGGAAGTGCAGGATGAAGTATTGGGACTTGGCCCGATTGAACCCCTGATACTGGATGACACCATTTCAGATATTCTGGTTAATACAGCCTCTGCTGTTTATGTTGAACGGTTTGGTAAACTCGAAAAAACCGACGTTATCTTCCAGAATAACGATCACTTGTTACGCATCATTAACAAGATTGCCGCAGCGGTGGGTCGCAGAATTGATGAATCATCACCCATGGTTGATGCCCGTCTTGCCAATGGTTCGCGTGTTAATGCCATTATTCCCCCACTCTCAATTGATGGGCCAATTTTATCAATACGTAAATTTGCTACTGATCCTTATACGAGCAAGGATCTGGTTGAATTCAAAAGCTTGACCCCTGATATGTTGCACTTTATTGAGGCCGCTGTTCAGGCACGCGTGAATATTATTATCGTGGGCGGTACAGGTAGCGGAAAAACCACATTACTTAACATAATCTCGGCACACATTCCCGCCAATGAACGGATTATCACTATTGAAGATTCCGCTGAACTGCAACTACAACAACCTCATACTGTAAGACTGGAAACCCGCCCTGAAAACATTGAAGGCAAAGGCGAGGTTAGGCAACGCGAACTGGTAAGAAATGCCCTGCGCATGCGTCCTGACCGTATTATCATCGGTGAAGTGCGTGGCGAAGAAGCTCTCGACATGCTACAAGCCATGAACACCGGCCATGATGGTTCACTGACCACCATCCATGCCAATTCACCACGCGATGCCTTGACCCGTCTGGAGCATATGATTGGTTTAAGCGGCATGCTGATTCCATCCAATGTTATTCGCCAACAAACCGCTGCTGCAATTCAGCTTGTCATTTCCATACAACGTTTGTCCGATGGTCGTCGTGTTATTACTAGCATAGACGAAATTACCGGCATGGAAGAAACCGTTGTCAATATGCAGGAAATTTTTGGCTTCCAGAGAAAATCTGTTAACGATAAGGGTCAGGTGGTAGGCGAATTCAGGGCCTCAGGAATTCGCCCGCTCATGCTGCAACGATTCAAGGAACGCGGTGTAAAAATCGATGATTCCATTTTTGATCCCGAGAAGGTTTATCAAGTATGAGCGAACTATTCACTGGCGATTACATGACGTATATTTTATCGGTCTTTATCTTTGTAGTGGTATTGCTTCTGGTAGAAGGTGGCTACATGTTATGGGCCAGCCTTCAGGTTGGAAGTTCGGTAAAAGTCAATCGACGACTAAGGGCATTATCTGCTGGCGGCATAGATACCAAAGAAGCCGTCTCTTTATTACATATAAAAAATATGAGTGATTTACCAACGCTTAATCGTTATTTAAATCGCATACCGCGCATGCATGCGATTGACAGAAATCTTGAACAGGCAGGGGTAGAATTAAGCGTTACACGTTTTATTGTTATACAACTTTCTCTGGCTCTCCTATTGTTTTTAATTCTTTCTATCGGTACCAGTATTGGTTACATACTATCCATTGCCTTCGCTTCAATCTTTGGCTTTGGCCTTCCCTGGTCTATTGTTAATGTGAAAAAAAATAAACGTAAGGAGCTTTTTAACGCACAACTCCCCGGTACGCTAGACTTTATTGCGCGCAGCTTGCGTGCTGGCAATCCTTTTTCATCAGCAATAAAATCCGTTAGCCATGAAATGCCGGAACCGACTGCCGGTGAATTTGGCATTACCTTTGATGAACTGAATTATGGTCTTGATCTGGACGCTTCATTACACAATCTGGGTGAACGTACTGGCAGTGAAGAAATCCGTTATTTCATTACTGCTGTTTTAATTCAACAAAAAACGGGCGGCAACCTGGCTGATGTACTTAACAAGATTGCTACTATCATGCGCTCGCGAGTAAATACCTACCGTGAAATAAAGGTACTGGCGGCGGAGATGAAATATTCTGCATATGTGCTGTTAGGCCTGCCATTTTTTGTGGCCGGCATGTTAATGATTTTGAATCCTAAATACCTCAGCATCCTTTTTCATCACGAACTTGGATGGATCATTATAGGCATCCAGATGTTATTAATGACCTGCGGCTACCTGATTGTTCAACGCATGATTAACTTTAGAGTATAGAGGAAGCTTATATGTATTGGCTCGACTCAATCAATCTACAAATGACCGTACAAATTCTTGTATTTTCATTCTCATCCATTTTTTTTGCAACGTTGATTACCTGGTTAAGCACAGGCAAATCATCCACTAAAAAACGCCTGCAACACTTATTGGAAGAACCGCACAAAATTGGCCAAACCTATCAAGAAGAGGGTTTTACTGTACGCTGGGCGAAACCCATTGCCGAACTTTTTCTTCCTGAAGAAAACTGGAAACGTTCACATATAAAATCGCGCCTCATCATTGCCGGTTTTAGAAAACCTGCTGCCATTTATATTTATCTGGCGAGTAAAATTATCCTTACCTTAATTTTTTCTTTGCTGACATTTACTGTACTTATTGTTTTAAACGTTCTCGATCTGGAAAAACAGCAAGCTCTTTATATATTGGCTGTTGCCTCTATTTTGGGATTTTTCTTGCCCGATATTTACTTGTCACACAAAAAAGAAAACCGCATACAAACCATGACCGAGGAGTTTCCTGATGCCCTTGATTTATTGGTAGTCTGTGTAGAAGCTGGATTAAGCCTGGATGCTGGCATACAAAAAGTTGCACGTGAGTTGATGGTTGCGCATTCTGCATTAGGCGAAGAGTTGGCCATGGTCAACCTGGAACTTAGAGCGGGCAAAAGTCGTACGGAAGCTTTAAAAGGCCTTGGTGACAGAACTGGTATCGATGATATCAAATCGCTCACCTCCATCCTGATTCAGGCAGAAAATTTTGGTACCAGCATTGCCTCCGCTTTGCGTGAACATGCTAATGAAATGCGCAACATCCGCATTCAGCGCGCCAAAGAAAAAGCTGCAAAACTGCCGGTTAAATTAACATTCCCGATTTTGCTTTTTATTTTTCCATCAATATTTCTGGTGATTCTTGGGCCAGCTGTTATTAGAATATTCGAACGCTTCCTCACCGCCGGTTAATAAACCCATGAACAAACCTTTATCGACAATGCTTCACTTAAGCTTAATTTCAGGTTTTTTATTCATCACAGCGTGCGCCTCCAAACCTGATGAAAAGTTCAGCCTTGAGGAAGATAGAAGCCCGAATGAATGGCTTAATATGGCTGAAGAAAATTATGACAATGAAAATCTGGATAAGGCCGAACATGACTACCGTCAGGTTTTGCTGCAAAAACCCGACAATCTCAAAGCACTGGAAGGCCTTGCTCGCACACAAACTGATTTACATCATTATCAGGCAGCACTGATGACGTGGAACATGCTTGCAGAAAAAGATCCCCAATCCCTTGAAGCCGCTATTACACAAGCCAAGTTATTGATTCGTTTTGGGGAATTAGACAAGGCCGAATTACTTCTTCAAAAGCCTTCAATTCAAGTTTCAAACGACTGGAGAATATGGGATAGCCTTGGGGTTATTCATGATTTGAAAAATGATTATGCCCAGGCAAAAATCTATTATTCACTATCTCTGGAAAAAGATGCGAAACAATCCGAAGTTTACAATAATCTGGGTTATTCGCAGATCATGACAAAATCTTATAAGGAAGCGATTCAAACATTAAGCACAGGGCTTAAATTTGCACCGGATTCCGAGTATCTCAAGAGCAATCTGGCAATTGCCTATGCATGGACAGGCGAATATAACCTGGCCAAATCTCTATTCACTCCACTTGTTGGCGAAGCAGAAGCCTATAACAATATAGGTTATATTGCCATGTTGAATAACGATTACACAACAGCTGAAAACTACTTTCAAACAGCCATAGATAAAAGCCCAAGCTTTTATCGTACCGCTTATTCGAATCTTGACAAGTTAAGGGAACGTCAGGAAGGGAAACAGTAAAGCTGGCCAAGGCAATTATCTGATCATTAAGCGCACTTGAGTTTTATCCTCTAATCCTGCTCTTCTATCCATGCCTGCTGTATGGCTTCCAGGATTTTCTCACCGCAATGATCCGGCTCATCATCAAAGCCATCCAGTGCCATTATCCATTTATACAGATCAACAAAATTAACGGTTAACGGATCAACACCGGAATGGGTTTCGCATAGCGCAATAGCTATATCGTAAACATCGGTCCACTTCATGATTATGCCCTTCTTATTGCTGTTCCTTAATGCCGCTCGGATACCATATTGATGGTGTACTTGGGAATTTCTACGACCAGATCTTCATCGGCAACAAGCGCCTGGCAACTCAAACGAGAATCCGGTTCGAGACCCCACGCCTTGTCGAGATAATCTTCTTCAAGCTCATCGGCAGGCTCAAGGCTGTCATAACCTTCACGCACAATGACATGGCATGTAGTGCAGGCACAGGATTTATCGCAGGCATGTTCTATTTCAATATCATTACGCAGCAAGGCATCACAAATGCTTTCACCGGTTTTTGCTTCTACCACTGCACCCTTGGGGCAAATAAGTTGATGTGGCAATACTATTATTTGTGGCATGTTTTATTGTCCTTGTTCAATTTCATCGAGAGTGTGGCCAGCTAACGCACGCTTGATGGCGTAATTCATCCGGCGCATGGCAAAAAAATCACTGGCTTGCGACAGCTCATCAATTTTCATTTTCAAAGTTTGGGCATCGGCAGTATTTCGTGCCTCTTGCAATACTGCCATGGCCTGGATCAATGCCTGGCGCTCTTCAAGGCTTAATAAAGAATCACCATCTTCAGCTATCGCAGAAGTGATAGCTTCGAGCAAACGATCCGCATCAACCTGCTGCTCGCGCAAGGCTCGCAACTCTTTATCTTCATTCGCATGTTCATACGAGGCTTTCAACATATCAGCGATTTGCTGGTCACCCAAACCATAGGAGGGTTTAACCTGTATCGTGCTTTCCACACCACTGGTCATTTCCCTGGCACTGACACTCAACAAACCATCAGCATCCACCTGAAATGTTACTCGAATCCGTGCAGCACCTGCCGCCATTGGCGGAATACCGCGCAACTCAAACCTTGCCAGCGAACGGCAATCAGCGACCAGGTCGCGCTCACCCTGGACAACATGAATCGACAACGCAGTTTGGCCGTCTTTATACGTGGTAAATTCTTGCGCCATCGCCACTGGAATAGTGGTATTGCGATGGATGATTTTTTCAGCAAGGCCGCCCATCGTTTCAAGGCCTAATGACAAAGGAATCACATCCAGCAACAACATATCACTATTCGGTTTATTGCCCACCAGGATATCTGCCTGTATAGCCGCACCAATAGCTACAATTTGATCGGGATCGATATCTACACGCAACTCTTTGCCAAAGAGTTGTTTTACCTTATCCCTGACACATAACAGACGCGTTGAGCCGCCCACCATCACCACTTCATCAATCTGTGCAGAACTGATACCGGCATCACGCAGGGTGTTTTTACAGGCATTGAGCGTTTTATTAATTAATGCATTACTGAGCTCGGCCAGTTTTTGCCGATCTAATGTGAGTGCCGTGGAGACAAATCCAGGTTTCAATACAGTGCTTTCAACACTGCTCAAGGCTTCCTTGCCTATTCTCGCAGCACCCATTAACTGCCGATACTGCGAAGCATCCAGCGCTGGCAATTGCAGCTCCTGAACTATCCAGTCAGCAATGGCATGATCAATATCATCGCCACCTAACAAGGAATCACCACCGGTGGCCAGTACTTCAAAAACGCCCTGGTGCAAATGCAAAATGGATATATCGAATGTACCGCCGCCCAGATCATAAATAGCGATAGTGGCATTGTCTTTTTGGTCAAGGCCATACGCCACGGCTGCGGCTGTAGGCTCATTCAATAAACGCAATACCTTGATCCCCGCAATAGTAGCGGCATCCTTGGTTGCTTGTCGTTGCACATCATCAAAATAGGCAGGCACAGTTATTACTGCCCCTTGCAACTTGTCACCCAGGCTTGCTTCTGCACGATCTACCAGTACTTTCAAAATCTCAGCAGAAACTTCTACCGGGGTTTTTACGCCTGCTAGGGTTTGAATCGCCGGCACATGATTATCCCGCTCTACGAACTGGTAAGAGGATTGCCCTAACACACTTAAACTATCTTTGGCAGTGCGCCCCATCAACCGCTTGATAGAAGCAATGGTATTGGCAGGGTCAGATACCAGAAAAGACAGCGCCTCATGACCCACTATCAATTTATCACCATAATGCACTACTGATGGCACCATCATCCTGCCATCTATATCAGGCAATACTTCAGCATTACTGTGGCGCACCGTTGCGACCAGCGAATTGGTTGTACCCAGATCAATACCCACCGCCAATTTGCGTTGATGGGGTGCCGGCGCCATGCCCGGCTCTGATATTTGCAGTAATGCCATAAATTAATTTTCCGAAAAAACAGCTAATCGCCCAAGCAACTCTTGCTCAAACTTGCTGACGAAATGCATTTTATCAACGATTTGCTGTGCTGCCGAATAATTTTTATCGACAGAATAATCAGCAAACTGCTGTTGCAAACTGCGATAGATTTGCCCGGCTTGCTGAAGTAGATAGTTTAAGCGCGTTACATCTTTTCCTGTTGCATCGAGCTGTTCACGCCACTCTATTTGTTGCATCAGGAATTCACTATCAGCCTGCATGGTATGATCTTTCTGGATAATACCCGCCAACTCGAGCAAATATTGGGCACGCAATAATGGTGATTTCAGGCACTGGTAGGCTTCATTGATAGTTGTGGCATATTGCAAGGCAATGCGTTGCTCTTGCGCACTGGAACTGACAAAACGATCGGGATGAAATCGACGCTGCAATGCCAGATAAGCTTGCGTCAGTTTATCGTTATCGATGAAATAGGCCGGGGGCAAGCCAAATAATTCGAAGTAATTTTGCTGCAAAACAATATCGCCTTTAACTTTCTGGATAGACCGATTTAGATAGAGTTAAACATGAATATCCATCGGCAGCACCTAAGCTTGCCGATACTATTTCTGGCTAGACGGTAAAACTCTCGCCACAGCCGCATTCGGCCTTGATATTCGGGTTCTTGAATTCAAAACCTTCATTTAAACCTTCTTTCACAAAATCCAGCTCGGTGCCGTCAATATAAACCAGGCTTTTCGGGTCAACAAACACCGATACTCCATGACCCTGGAACTCCTGGTCTTCAGGCGCAACCTGATCTACATACTCTAACACATAAGCCATGCCAGAGCAGCCTGTGGTTTTAACACCCAGACGAATACCCAAACCCTGGCCACGTTTTTGCATGTGTTTGGCTATATGTCTAGCTGC
The DNA here is from genome assembly GCA_964617765.1 of uncultured Spongiibacteraceae bacterium. Classification (GTDB taxonomy): domain Bacteria; phylum Pseudomonadota; class Gammaproteobacteria; order Pseudomonadales; family DT-91; genus CAZTZY01. The sequence continues at coordinate 3,326 of CAZTZY010000063.1, read as the reverse complement.
AGATTCAGTAACTGTAATACCCATCTAACTATTCACCTTGCTTTGAACGCAAATCGGAAATAGCCGCCTTGATGGCATCTTCTGCCAATACTGAACAGTGAATCTTCACTGGTGGCAATGCCAGCTCTTCGGCAATTTCGGTATTCTTGATTTGCTGTGCTTCATCCAGCGTTTTACCCTTTACCCATTCTGTCAACAATGAGCTCGAAGCAATCGCCGAACCACAACCATAGGTTTTAAACTTGGCATCTTCAATAATACCCTGTGCATTCACCTTGATTTGCAAACGCATTACATCGCCGCAAGCCGGAGCGCCTACCATGCCAGTACCCACTGATTTATCAGCAGTATCCATGGTACCTACATTGCGTGGATTTTCGTAATGATCGATAACTTTATCACTGTATGCCATAACCTGACTCCCGGGCTTAATGCGCTGCCCATTGTACGGTACTCAAATCAATACCTTCTTTATACATATCCCACAATGGGGACAACTCACGCAGCTTAGTCACCGCGTGCCTGATTTTTTCAATCGCATAATCCACTTCTTCTTCTGAGGTATAACGACCCATACTGAAACGTAATGAACTGTGCGCCAACTCATCACTTAAACCTAACGCACGCAATACATACGAAGGTTCAAGACTGGCTGATGTACACGCAGAACCGGATGACACAGCCAAATCCTTCAATGCCATAATCAGCGACTCACCTTCTACATAAGCCAGGCTGACATTCAAATTACCGCTGACACGCTGTGTTTCATCGCCGTTCAGAAAAACTGCTTCCATGGTTTTGATGCCATTCCACAAACGATTACGCAATGCCAATAGGCGGACACTTTCTTCTGCCATACATTCTTTAGCGACACGTGCCGCTTCACCCATACCCACAATTTGATGGGTTGGTAAAGTGCCTGAACGCATACCGCGCTCATGTCCGCCGCCATGCATTTGTGCTTCAACACGAATACGCGGCTTACGACGTACATACAATACTCCAATACCTTTTGGGCCATACATCTTGTGCCCGGAAAGTGACATCAAATCCACTTTCAGGGTTTCCATATCTATCGGTAATTTACCAGCACTTTGTGCAGCATCGACATGAAAAATCACATTATTGGCACGGGTAATTTCACCGATGGCCGCGATATCGGTAATTACACCGATTTCATTATTTACGTGCATCAATGACAACAATACGGTATCAGGACGAATCGCTGCCTGCACCTGCTCGGGCGTAATCATGCCATTGCTGGCTGGTTGCAAGTAGGTAACTTCATAACCTTCACCTTCGAGATGACGACAGGTATCGAGTACAGCCTTGTGTTCAATCATCGAGGTAATGATGTGTTTGCCTTTTTTCGAATAAAAAGCCGATGCGCCTTTTATAGCGAGGTTGTTAGATTCTGTGGCACCGGATGTCCAGACAATTTCCCGCGAATCGGCATTCAATAACGCTGCCACTTGATCGCGCGCATGTTCAACGGCTTCTTCGGCTTTCCAGCCAAATGCATGAGAACGCGATGCCGGGTTTCCAAAATTGCCATCGATGGTTAAACATTCCATCATCTTTTTAGCGGCATGCTCATCCACGGGTGTGGTGGCAGAATAATCAAAATATATAGGCAGTTTCATGGTTTTTACCGCTTTAAAAATTAACTTAATTCAGCCAGGATAATGTCCGATTTACTGGCACTTTCCTGCTGTTGCTGGCGCAATGATATCGCTTTGGTTTCTTTACGTTCTACAAGGCTGGCCAGACTGATACCACTCAAAAAATTATGGATCTGGTCGCTCAGGTCTGCCCACAAGTGATGTGTCAGACAAGTTAAACCATCCTGACAATCAGCCTGCTTATTACAATTGGTGGCATCAATATTTTCATCTACCGCGTCAATGATATCTGCCACATATATCTCTTTGGCATTTTTGGTCAGGCAATAACCCCCACCCGGGCCACGAATACTGCTCACCAATTCCTTTCTTCTGAGTTTGGAGAACAATTGCTCAAGGTAAGAAAGGGAGATTTCCTGGCGATTGGATATATCTGCCAGACTGATTGGCCCCTGATCCTGATGCAATGCCAAATCCAGCATTGCTGTTACGGCATACCTGCCCTTGGTGGTTAATCGCATAATATCTTTCCATTTGCCTTAATATGTTTAAATTATCCAATAGTTGAGTAAATCAGTCAAGAATTTAACCTAGTATTTTAGTAGGACAATAAAGACGGGCGATTATACTCAGGCAAAACGTAATGCTCAAATACAAAGCCGTAATACATACAGGGAAATTCAAGGGAAATCTGGCAAACAATCTCTGGATTGCTCGCCCTCCAATAGTCGCGATAACTTCGGAAAATCAGCTTACCGGCATACCTGCAGCATCGAACATGCCTTCAAACAACACTGAACTGAGGTAACGCTCACCGGAATCCGGCAAAATCACCACTATGGTTTTACCGGCATTTTCCGGGCGCTTGGCTAAACGAACAGCGGCTGCCACGGCTGCACCACAGGAAATACCCGATAAAATACCTTCTTCACGCGCCAGGCGACGGGCATATTCCACGGCTTCTTCATTGCTGACGGTTTCAATACTGTCGATCAAATCCATATCCAGAATAGAGGGCACAAATCCCGCACCCAAACCCTGAATTTTGTGGGGCCCCGGCTTCAAAGGCTCACCATTACGCGCTTGTGTGAGTACAGGGCTTGCTGCCGGTTCAACAGCTACTGACTTGATTGCCTTGCCTCGGGTAATTTTCAAATAACGCGTCACACCGGTAATGGTTCCGCCCGTGCCAACACCTGCAACAAAAATATCCACCTGCCCATCGGTATCCTGCCAGATTTCAGGGCCAGTAGTCGCTTCATGAATGGCAGGGTTCGCAGGGTTCTTGAACTGTTGGAGCAAAACATACTTTTCCGGATTTTGCGCCTGCATTTCTTCCGCTTTGGCTATTGCACCCATCATCCCCTTCGCGCCCTCGGTTAAAACCAGTTTAGCGCCATAGGCCGCCAATAATTTACGGCGCTCAATACTCATGGTTTCAGGCATGGTCAGCGTTAAAGGAATACCCTTGCTGGCTGCCACAAACGCCAGTGCAATACCGGTATTACCGCTGGTAGGCTCGATAATTTCCTTGCCCGGGCCTAACAAACCGCGCTTTTCAGCATCCCAGACCATGGCTGCACCCAAGCGACATTTCACCGAATAGGCGGGATTACGGCCTTCAATCTTGGCAAGAATGGTGGCAGGGGCACCATCAGAAATGGTGTTCAGGCGCACTAGCGGAGTACGACCTATAGAGTTGGC
>CAZTZY010000062.1:0-19799 GCA_964617765.1 uncultured Spongiibacteraceae bacterium | reverse complement strand
CGCCGAAAGTGCTTCATTCAGTATCAGGCGCATTGTACTGCGAAAGCAGGCGGGTGCAATTGGCTTTGGATACTGGCCTAAATTCTCTTATAATGTTTTTTTGGAAAAAATGAGTTCTTGCCATGACTGATTCTAAAGCTGCTGCCCGTACAGCCAGTGTGAGCCGCGATACCCTGGAAACGCAAATTACCGCCACTATCAATCTTGATGGTACCGGCGTTGCGCGTTTTGATACCGGTGTGCCTTTTCTTGAGCATATGATGGACCAGATCGCGCGTCATGGTTTGATTGACATCGATATTACCGCCAAGGGCGATTTACACATCGATGATCACCACACGGTGGAAGATATCGGTATTACGCTGGGTCAGGCGGTGAAACAGGCGGTGGGCGATAAAAAAGGCATCCTGCGTTATGGTCATGCCTATGTGCCGCTCGATGAGGCTTTGTCACGTGTAGTGATTGATTTTTCAGGCCGTGCCGGTCTGGAGTTTCATTGTGATTTTACCCGTGGCAGTGTCGGTGGTTTTGATGTTGACCTGTTTATCGAGTTTTTCCAGGGCTTTGTTAATCATGCCGGTGTGACGCTGCATATAGATAACCTGCGAGGCCACAATACGCATCACCAGATTGAAACCATTTTCAAGGCGTTTGGCCGTGCCTTGCGCATGGCATTAACGGTAGATGAACGTGCCGCTAATGTAATGCCGTCCACTAAAGGTTGTTTGTAATTATTGAAATGTTTGCCGGTGAATCCGCGTTAAATAGCCGGTAAACATTTTTCTTAAAGTTGGTTTTCTATGAGTATTCCCTTGAATAATACAGTGGCCATTATTGATTACGGAATGGGTAATTTACATTCGGTGGCATCGGCTGTTAATCATGTTGCGCCTAATGTCAAAGTGTTAGTCACTGCCAATGAAGCAGAAATTCTTTCCGCAGACCATGTGATATTTCCCGGTGTCGGCGCCATTCGTGATTGCATGGCTGAAATTCGCCGCTTGCAGCTCGATAGCACGGTGAAAAAAGTGATTGCCCAAGGCCAGCCTTTGCTGGGTGTGTGCGTTGGTATGCAGGCATTAATGACACACAGCGAAGAAAATGGCGGTGTGGATTGTCTCGATGTATTCCATGGCCAGGTGAAGCTGTTTCAGGGTGATGCGATTGAAAAAGATCACCTTAAAGTGCCGCACATGGGCTGGAATAACGTAGCCCGTGTAGCTGAACATGCTGTATGGCATGGCATCGCTTCTGATACGCGGTTTTATTTTGTGCACAGTTATTATGTTGACCTGGCTGATGAGAACGTGATTGGCCGTTGTGATTACGGTGTGTCATTTGCCGCGATGCTGGCACGCAAGAATGTGGTGGCGGTGCAGTTCCATCCGGAAAAAAGCCATACCGCGGGCCTCAAATTAATTCGTAATTTCCTGGCATGGAATGGCCAGTAATTCAATAGACCATTAAGTGAACGTGTTATGTTAATAATTCCTGCGATTGATTTAAAAGATGGTGCGTGCGTACGTTTACGCCAGGGCCGCATGGATGATTCAACCGTGTTTTCCGATGATCCGGTCGCTATGGCCGGGCGCTGGGTTGATGCCGGGGCAAGGCGTTTGCATCTGGTTGACTTGAACGGTGCGTTTGCCGGTGAACCGGTGAATGGCGGTGTGGTTAAGGCGATTGCTGAAGCCTACCCGCATCTGCCTATCCAGATTGGTGGCGGTATCCGTGATCTGAAAACCATCGAGGCTTATATCAAGGCCGGTGTTAAATATTTGATTATCGGTACCAAGGCCGTGAAAGAACCGGGCTTTGTCGCTGAAGCCTGCAAGGCATTTCCCGGCCATATTATTGTTGGCCTGGATGCCAAAAATGGTCTGGTAGCTACTGATGGCTGGGCTGAGGTGTCTACCGTAAAAGCCACGGATTTAGCCAAGCGTTTTGAGCAGGATGGTGTGAGTTCTATTGTCTACACCGATATTGATCGTGATGGCATGATGCAGGGCGTGAATGTGGAAGCCACTGTTGCTATGGCGCAAGCTTCGAGTATTCCTGTGATTGCTTCTGGTGGCATTACCAATATGGACGATATCAAACAGCTGCAGGCAATGGCACATAAGGGCATTCTTGGTGCGATTACTGGTCGTGCGATTTATGAAGGCACGTTAAATGTTGCTGAAGCACAGGCTTACTGTGATGGAGCGAAATAATGCCTTTAGCTAAACGCATCATTCCGTGCCTGGATGTCGATAACGGCCGTGTGGTAAAGGGTGTTCAATTCCTTGATATCCGTGATGCGGGTGACCCGGTTGAAATCGCCAAGCGTTATAACGAACAAGGCGCTGACGAAATTACCTTTCTCGATATTTCCGCCAGCCATGAAGGCCGTGACACCATGGTGCAAACGGTAGAGAAAATCGCCAGCGAAATATTCATTCCCTTAACAGTGGGTGGCGGCATTCGCAAGGTAGAAGACATTCGTCGTATGTTGAATGCCGGTGCCGATAAAGTGGGTATCAATACTGCAGCGATCGATAACCCGGAATTTGTGCGGGAAGCCGCTGAAAAATTCGGTTCACAATGCATTGTTGTGGCCATTGATGCCAAACGTGTTAATGCACCTGGTGAAGCTTCGCGCTGGGAAATATTTACCCATGGTGGCAGGAAAGCGACGGGTATTGATGCGATTGAATGGGCTAAAAAGATGACGGCGTATGGTGCCGGTGAAATCCTTTTAACCAGTATGGACCAGGATGGCACTAAAGTCGGTTTTGCGCTGGAACTAACACGTGCAATCAGTGAGGCGGTGAATGTGCCGGTGATTGCTTCTGGCGGCGTTGGTAACTTGCAGCATCTCGTGGATGGTATTCTTTTGGGCAAGGCCGACGCCGTATTGGCCGCCAGTATTTTTCACTTTGGTGAATACAGCATTCCGCAAGCCAAGGCTTATATGGCGCAACACGGTATTGAAGTCAGGTTTTGATAGAGACGTCGTAGGGAGACGTTGCATGCAACGTCTCTACGGGTCAGATGAAAATAAAATAACGGCGTAACTTAACAAACCGGGGAGAGTGCTACAACAAGTTACACCGTTATAAGAGGGTTAAGCCGCGCTGGCCTTATAGAAACTTTCCAGTGTCTTGGTATCAGCCTGGCTGATGAACTCCAGATAATCCTTTAGGCCTTGATGGGCCTCCAGACAGGTGTCATACGGCCCGAACTCAAAGCCTTCACGGGTGTTGAAATACCAGTCACTTCCATCTTTTTGAAAAAAACGCGGGCCACGAATTGCAGCTGTCCCGTATTCACCTTCACGATAAATGCTCATAATATTCAGGCCGCCTAGCTTAAACAGTTGTAATGTGAATTTATTATAGAAATAGATTGATGATATTCAAGGGATTGCACGAATAAATTAATAAAAAATTTATATATACATCATAACATGTTGATATTAAATGAATTTAATTTTTGCTTTTGTTGTGAATTGCGTATAAATTCTAAAGTAAATAATGAAAAATCAAGAAAAGAGGATCCAGCTTATGAAAATAAAAAGATTCCACAGGTTATTGGCGCTGTTGTTTATATCTTTGCCAGTTATGGCGGAGGCTGAAAATTTTGAAGATTCAGGTTGGTATGTTGGAGGTGCTTTAGGTCATATGCAATTTGATGCTGAATATGTTCCCGGAATCGATTTTGATGGCAAGAGTGGCGATATCGGTGTTTATGGTGGTTATAATTTCAATCGGCTGTTTGGTTTGGAGTTGGCTATCATTGAGAGTGGCGAGTTGTCTGACAACTCAGGTTATGACTCATCCTTTAGCGAGATTGCGTTTACACCGAAACTGAACATTCCCATAGGGCAGCGTTTATCATTTTATGTGAAAGGTGGTATTGCCATTGCAGCTTATTCCGAAATATATGATTACGTGCCTATGTGGTCTGATGATGAATTTTATTGGGGTGGGTACGGTTTGACAGCAGGTGCCGGTATGCAGATATCCGTCATGAAGCATTTACTGTTGCGATTGAGCTATGATTATTCCGATCTTGAATTTGAACCTACAGAAGATACTTATTTTGCCGGGTTCTTTTATCTTCCTGTGCCTGATATTGAAGCTACTTCAAGCAGAACTTCGATAGGCATGCATTACCAATTCTAGTATTGCTGTATACCTCCTTGAGAGGTATACAGCATGCAAAGTAAATTTATTTTTGTATTTGCTGCGCCAGGCTCATCGCTTTCAATAAATTGAGTGCTTCATAGAGTTGATAATCATCAATTAGTGGATCGTTAGATTCGGGGATCTTATCTGTTTTTGTATCTTTATTTTCAAGATGCCCGCTTAAATCTGCTTCCTTGATTTGTGAGAAATTTTCTTTTTCCATTTGTAACTCGGCATTCTGTATGAGTATGTCTGGCTTGATGCCTTCGGCCTGTATCGAGCGGCCTAAAGGTGTGTAATAACGCGCTGTGGTGAGTTTCATGCCTCGATTATTGGGTAATTCCAGAATGACTTGTACCGAGCCTTTGCCAAAACTGGTGGTGCCGGCAATCACTGCACGTTTGTGATCTTGCAAAGCCCCTGCAACTATTTCAGATGCAGAAGCTGAACCGCTATTGATAAGTACAATAATCGGCTTGTCTTTTAGCATGACATCAGGTTTGGCACGATAGGATTCCTGGCTATCCGGAGTACGTCCTTTGGTGTAGACAATTAATCCATCATTCAAAAACAGGTCACTTATTTCGACGGCAGCATTTAGCAAGCCGCCTGGATTGTTGCGCAGGTCAATGATCAAACCTTGCAATTGATGGGTTGTTTTATCTAACATGTTGGTTAAATGGGTTTTTACATCATTTGCTGTTTGTGCCTGAAATTGTGAAATACGTAAATAACCCCACTGTTTTTCCAGAATATTGCTTTTCACACTCTGGATTTTAATGATATCTCGAACTAACTTTATTTCAAACGGCGTTGTTTCATTGGCATGCATGATGGTTAAAGATATTTCGCTGCCTTTTTCGCCACGCATCATCTCAATGCCTTCGTCGATTGAAAGCCCTTTAATCACCTGATTATTAATCTTTAAAATGATATCGCCGGATTTAATGCCACCGCGTTGTGCAGGGGTATCATCAAAAGGGCTAACTACTTTCATGAATCCATTCTCGATAATAATCTCAATGCCGATGCCACCAAATTCCCCAGTGGTTATATCCTTTAATTCGGAAAAATCATTTTTGTTTAAATACGCGGAATGCGGGTCGAGGCTGCTTAACATGCCCTTTATAGCGTATTCAAGTAGTTGTTGGTCCGTTACCTCAGTAACATAGTTAGTGCGAATTTGATGGAATACTTCGCTGAATAAACGCAAGTCATCTAATGGCAGAGAGCTGTTTGTTGCGGGTGTTGCAGGTATTTCTTCGGCATTGGCAAGAGTGCCTGATGTAAGACCGAAAAAAATGAAAGCCAGCCAGACTTTTTTATACATGTTGATTCCTTGAATTAACCTTTGTTGGTTAGCCAAAAATTGGGGTTGATGGGTTTTCCCTGATGTCTTATTTCGAAGTATAGTTCAGGCTTGTCGAGACCGCCGCTATTGCCTACTGTGGCAATATTGTCACCTGCGATTACCAGTTCGCCGGTTTTTTTTAGTAATGTTTGATTATGGGCATACAAAGACATATAGCCGTTACCGTGATCAATAATGACCAATAAACCTTTACCGCGAAACCAGTCGGCAAAAACAATACGGCCACTATGTACAGATTGAACGTTACTGCCTATGGCGGCAATAAATGCTATACCTTCCCAATGAAAATCGCCGGGCTGACGAGTTTTACCATAACGATTATCGAGTTTACCTTTAGTAGGCCAGGGCAATTTACCTTTGTTTTGGGTAAAAGGAAGATGGCTATCAGGTAAATCCAGTGGAGGAATGACTTTTTGCGCTTTTTTAGTGTTCGTGGTTTTTGGAGCTTGTTGTTCTTCTTTATGCATGAGCAGGGCTTGTTCACGTTTTCGTTGTTGAAGACGGTTTTTTTCGGCAGCCTTTTGTGCAGCTATTTGTTGTGCGTGAATTTTGGCGAGAAGTTCCTGTAGTTTGGCCTGATCATTTTTTAGTTGAGTGACTTTATTTTCGTCGGTTTTAATGGAAGCCTGTAATGCTTTTAGCGAAGCATTACGTTCAGCATAAGAGGCTTTTATTTTCTCTTCTTGCTCTGCAAGGGTTTGTTGAGTGGCAGACAGTTCCCGTGATTTATTTTCTATGGCAAGTTTATTTTCACCGAGTTTTTTCAGGGTTTCTTCATAGGCTTTTAATGCTTCCAGCCGAGCGCGGGTAATGTAATCAGAATAGACTAACGACCGGCTCAATGTTTTTGTATCTTGTTGATTAAGTAATACCTTGACGTTTTTTTCATGTCCCAGTCGATAACTGGCATTGATTTGCATATTGATATTTTTTTCTTGTTCAGCCTTTTCTGCTAATAGCTTAATTTCATCATCATGAAGTTTTTTTAGCTCTTTTTCCTGAATTTTAATGGCTTTGGATAATTCGTTTTTTTCACGCTCAATATTGCTTAAAGCTACTTCAGCTTTTTCAAGGCTGGCTTCCAGCTTACTTTCATCCTGCAGGCTTCGCATAATTCTGTCGCGGGTTTTTTTAATTTCCACACTGATTTTATGCAGGTCAGATTCTGCGGGTGCAGGAAAAGCCAGTGAGTTCAAGCTGCACAGGATAATTAATGCCATTAAGCGTGTAATGGTGAAACCTGCCATATTAAATTTTTTCAAGTAGGGAAACGCCTGTCATTTCCTTGGGTTTTTCAAGGTGCATTAACTCCAGTATGGTGGGAGCGATATCTGCGAGTTTGCCATCAGATTTTTGCAGCTTGATATTCTTGTTATTGCTAACATAAACCAGTGGGACAGGACCTGTAGTATGCTGCGTGTGTAGTTGGTGGGTATCGTAATCCATCATCTGTTCACAATTGCCATGATCAGCAGTTATTAAACAATCACCATTCATTTCAAGTACGGCATCGGTGATTTTTTTCAGGCAGCTATCCAGCGTTTCAACAGCTTTCACTGCGGCAGTAAAACTGCCTGTATGACCCACCATATCACCATTGGCATAGTTACAGATAATGGCATCAAATTCGCCGCTTTTAATGGCTGCAACCAGTTTTTCTGTGACTTCCGGGGCACTCATTTCAGGTTTTAAATCATAAGTGGCAATATTGGGTGAGGGCACCAGAATACGTTGTTCACCTTCATAAGGCTCTTCTTTTCCGCCGCTGAAGAAAAATGTTACGTGAGCGTATTTTTCGGTTTCTGCAATGCGCAACTGGGTTTTCCCTAATGAGGCAATATATTCCGGGAATACCATGCTCAGTGATTCTGTTGGATAGGCTATGGACGCTTTGATATTGCTGGCGTATTCCGTGGTGGTGACAAAGTCGGCGAGTGTCAGTTTGTTGGGGCGAGGGAAATCAGTAAAGGCATCGTCAACAAATGCCCTGGTGATTTCGCGAGCGCGGTCAGAGCGAAAATTCATGAATATCACAGCGTCACCGTCAGTAATAGCCGGGGCATTATCGATTAATGTGGCTTTAACAAATTCATCATTCTCATCGCGGGAATAGGCTTCTTCTAACGCCTGAGTTGCAGTTTTTGCATGAAATTCTGCCGTGCCTTTGGTATATAGAGCATAGGCTTTTTCGACGCGATCCCAGCGGTTATCCCTGTCCATTGCGTAATAGCGGCCAATAATGGTAGCAATGTGTGCCTGGTTTTTTTCACAAACGCTTTGTAATTCAGTTAGATAAGCTGCGGCACTTCTTGGCGGCGTGTCGCGGCCATCCAGCATGGCGTGAACATAAATACGTTTGGCGCCGCGCTGATGTGCCATTTTCACCATGGCAAAAATATGGTTTTGATGGCTATGAACGCCGCCGGGGGAAAGCAGTCCAAGGATATGTACAGCTTTATCAGTTTTAATGGCTTTATCAATGGCGGTTGTATAAGCGCAATTGGTAAAAAAATCACCATCGCCAATCGCTTTATCTATGCGAGTGATGTTCTGGTAAATAATGCGACCTGCACCGAGGCTCATATGACCCACTTCAGAATTACCCATTTGACCTTCGGGTAATCCGACAGATAGGCCAGATGTGGCAATCAGAGTATGCGGGAATGTTTCCCAGAGATGTGTCCATGTCGGCGTATTGGCATGTGCAATGGCATTATCTTCGGTCGCTTCCCGGTATCCAAAGCCGTCGAGAATGATCAATACGGTGGGTATTTTTTTCTGGGTCATAATCAATTTATTCATTCCCAATAATGAAGAGTCGATTTTAGCTAAAATCGGATTTTTTAGCTATTTTCAGGGTATTTGATTTGTGGAAGGTAACAGGAAAGCGTTTCGCAGTCGTTGTCACGATGTGTATAATGGCTCCACATTTTTTTAAGGTTATTTTATGTTACCGATATTTTTAGAGTTTTTGGTCACTAAATGGACGTTGGCTGCAGCATGGCTGGTTTTATTGGCCATGATTTTTATCCATGAATCCCGTAAATCGGGTAAATCAGTTTCTCCGCAACAATTATCAGATCTGGTGAATAAGCAGGATGGTATTGTTGTTGATCTGAGGGATGCGAATGAATTTCGGCTGGGGCATATTGTAGGCGCAATTAATATACCCTTTCGTGATTTAGAAAAACGTAGTGCAGAATTAAATGAGCAAAAAAACAAGCCGGTGATTGTTGTTTGCAAGATTGGACAAAATGCTGGCTCCGCTAGCAAGCAATTGAAAGCTCAGGGATTTGAGACGGTTTTCAAGCTTGCAGGTGGTATATCTGAATGGTCAGCTGCCAATTTACCTTTAGTAAAATAATAATGGCTTTGGATATTGTTATCTATACCACGCGCTATTGCCCTTACTGTGTTCGGGCGAAACAGCTATTGAGCAGTAAAGGTGTGGAGTATCGCGAAATTCCCGTCGATGGAAATGATGTTTTAAGACGGGAAATGCAGGAAAAAGCCAGGCAGCGTACAGTTCCGCAGATATGGATCAATAATCAGCATATTGGCGGATGTACTGATCTTGAAGCATTGGACGATGCAGGCGAACTCGATAAAATACTCGCCAATTAATAAATTAAAGAGGAAATTCACCATGTCGGATGCAGTATCACCAGAACAAACTTTCACCATTCAGCGTATTTACCTGAAGGATGCTTCATTGGAAACGCCTCTTGGCATAGCGGTTTTTTCGGGTAAATGGGCGCCAAAAATCCAGCTCGACGTCAACACTCGCACCGAGAAAGTGGGTGAAGATTTACATGAGGTGGTTTTAACATTAACGGCTACAGCATTGCAGGACAATAAGGCTGCTTTGCTGGTTGAAGTGCAGCAGGCAGGTATTTTTCTGTGCAAGGGGATATCGACTGAGCAATTGCGTCATGTGGTTAGCACGTTTTGTCCGGATATTTTATTTCCATATGCCAGGGAAGCAGTGGATGCGTTAGTGATCAAGGCCAGTTTTCCACCGTTGATGTTGGCGCCAATGAATTTTGAAGCGTTATACAAACAGGCCTTGTTGCAGCAGGAAGCTCAAAAAGCCGCTGCATCACCATCACATTGAATTTTTATTCGCCCAGCGAATGCATGAGAAGAAGGCAGCCAAGGCTGCCTTTTTTATTGAGTAATCATCAGGTTTTATTACAGGCCCATTTTTAATAGCAGTTTTTCATCCTTGATTTTAATGGATTTGAAGCTTGATTTGGCTATTTGCCCTTCAGTTTTACTGGTGTCGAATTGATAAATGGGATGTGCTTTCAAAGCAGAATTTAGCAGTTCCTTTGCTAACACCTTAACAACATCCTTATAATTATCGTTTATTTTCGCACTTTTAAAATCCATCACTTCAATGTTTTGCAAGAAAAATGCTCCCTGCTCTTTGTTGTAAATAATATTGCCTGCCACATCAATAGTCCCACTGCCCTGTATGCCTCCTAGTGCAGTCGCGTCAATGGCGGAGCTTAGGCCTACTTTATTGCTGTCTTTCATTATGTCGATAACCGGATTCTTAACGGTAACGCTAATCAGGTTATTTTTTTGTGTGAGAGGCATAAAGGCCTGGACTTTTTTCTGTAAATCCTTTTCAGTGATTTCCATGGTATATGAAAGCGAGAGGGCAATATTGGAAAGCATTAAAAGCGTAATGGATAAAAATAATTTTTTCATGATGATTCCAGTTTGCAGGTTAGGTGAATGAAGTAATATCAAATTGATGAAAGTCAAGTTGTCGCCATGCCTCGTAAAGAACTATAGATGCACTGTTAGATAGGTTAAGACTGCGACTGTTGGCGCACATCGGTATTTTTAGTAAGGCACTGACTGCTGAATGTGAACGAATGGAATCGGGAAGGCCTTTTGATTCATTGCCAAATAAAAAACAGTCGCCATCCTTATACGTCATCACTGTGTAATTTTTTTGCGCTTTAGTGCTCAGTGCAAACAGGCGTTGACCTGCAATATTCATCAGAAAATCTTCAAAATTGGCATGATGAACAACAGTAGCAAACTCGTTGTAATCCAGTCCGGCCCGCCGTAAGCGTTTATCGTCCCATTCAAAGCCCATAGGTGCAATAATATGAAGCTTTGCGCCTGTGTTAGCACACAAGCGAATGATATTGCCAGTATTAGGCGGGATTTCCGGTTCGTGCAGTGCAATATGTAACATATCAGATTATATAAGGCACAAGTGATTTCCGACTCTTTGGATAGTCAGGAAATTTCTCCAGATACCAGCGGTGATTGCTTAATGCTCTAGGCAGGAGATTACTCAACGTCAGAAATGCAAAAGCCAATGCAGGTATAGACCAGCAGGCAACTGCAAATCCACACCATTGTAGAACCTCGCCTAGATAGTTAGGGCACGAAACCCAGCGAAAAGCACCGCCAAAAGGAATTTTGTAACCCGTTTCTCCCGGCTTTCTTAAATCGGCCAGAATCTTGTCAGACTGTTTTGCCAGGGTAAAACCTGCAAAAAACAAAGCCACGCCAAGAATAAAACGTGGGTCGTACAACCAGCTGATATTGTACAGGTGCTCGCCATATTCGCTGATGTACCAGCCATTAATAAAGCCATTAGCGGCATTCAGGGGAATACCTGCAGAAAGGATGCCCAAACGAAATCCAGCACCAGGTTTAGCTTTCAGTGTGCGTGGGTAAATAAATGTACGATGGAAATAATGGACTTCCCATAATAAAAATAAAATCACCGGAGCCGGTTTGGCCCAGTTGTCACCCAGTAAATAAAACAGGCCAAACATAAAAAATACCGGAAATTCGAGAATAAACCAGCCGAGTTTCAGCGGAATGCGCGGGCCCCATAACGGGTTTACATCATCAGTATCCTGCCTTCCATAGGGGGCATTCATAAACAATAAAACAATAAACATGAAAATATTGAAGGAAAAAACCGCCACCAGTGCATTATGGTGAAATTCAGGGGTTAACCAATCCATTTTGTAGGCTCACTCACGAGAAAATTAAATATTTGGTAATTATAGGAAAATTTGTTTTTTACTGCACTAAATCATCCCACAATCTTTAAATCTATCCGGCTTTTCATTTGCAATGTGTTGTTACTTCATAAAAACTGTTAAAAATAACTGAATGCACAAGTATGCGGCCTGATTGCCGTTGGATAATAAGTTAAATGGTTAATAGTGTGGATGTTTTAGAATTATCTCGAGCGGCATCACGGCTGCTTAAAATGGAAGCTATCAGGAATCTGCGTGATGTAGGCGGCTATAAAACAGCCGATGCCCGAACAGTGGCGATGGGGAAAATATACCGTTCGGCCAGTCTTTTTAATGCCACTGAAAATGACATTGTTCATTTACTTGATACTGTGGGCATCAAGCACGTTATCGATTTTCGCAACCACAGTGAAACCCTCATTGAACCCGAACCGCAACAACTCCTGGAGCGTTCACAATACCATTGGCTGCCTATAGCAGTAGAGGGTACCACCCGCGATGATATTGTCAGGCATTTACAACAAGAGCATTCTGGTGAAGAAGATTTTTCCAGTCTGTTAGTTGAGGTTAACCAGCGTTTGGCTTTGGAGCATCAGGCAGATTTTTCTGCCTGGTTCAAAATCCTCATACATCATGAGCCGCCATTTCTGTTTCATTGTACCGAAGGTAAAGACAGAACGGGTTTTGCCTCGGCATTATTGTTGAGTGCATTGGGTGTCGATCGCGAAGAAATCATAAATGATTACCTTCTAACGAATATAGTCAATGCTGAATCCATTCAGGAGCGCATTGAAAAGTCACGGCTACTTTCGTCTTTTCAGGTCAATACCACCCAACTAAAACGTCTGTTAATGGCTCACAAGGATTATCTGCAGGCAGCTTTTGCAGCGATCGAAAAAGAATATGGCACTGTCGATAATTACCTATCCCGTGCAATAGGCCTTAGTGAGCAGGATAAAAACACACTGCACGAGAAATTCTTGCGCTAGTGTTATACCGTCAGTTTGACTGCATGAAATGCAATATGATCTGCAATAAACGATTGCACAAAGAGATAATTATGGTCATAGCCAATCTGGAAGCGCAATTTTAACGGATAATTATGCTTGGTGCAGACTTCCTGCAAGAAGCCCGGTTTTAAATGTTCCAGCAGATAGGCGTCAGCAAGGCCCTGGTCAATTAATATTTCAAACGGTTTGACTGTGGCTTGGCTAATCAGGCTGCACGTATCAAAGGCTTGCCACGATGCATTATTGTTGCCCAGGTATAATTGTAGTGCGGATCTGCCCCATGAAGAATTGATCGGTGAGCAAATGGGTGCCAGTGCCGATACAGAGAGATATTTGTCAGGATTTTTAAGCGCAATCGTTAGGGCGCCATGCCCACCCATGCCATGCCCGCAAATCGATTGTTTGCGGCTATCAACTGAAAAACTTGATTTAATCACCGTGGGTAATTCACTCACGATGTATTCATACATATGAAAATGCCTATCCCACTGTTTTTCGGTAGCCGTCAGATAAAAACTGGAGTAATTAGCGCCCTCATTCAGGGTTTTGGGCGGTTCGGGTACCTGGGCACCGCGCGGGCAAGTATCCGGGCAAACCAGTGCAATACCGTATTCCGCGGCAAAGCGTTGCGCACCGGAATGGGTCACAAAATATTCGTCATCATGATTAAAATCGCTGAGCCAATATAAAACCGGTACGCGTTGGGTAGTTGCTTGCGGTGGCAGGTAAATTGAAAAAGTCATTTCTGTTTTAGTGAAGACAGAATGATGGCTAAAACGCTTTTGGCGCCCGCCGAAGCTTTTTATATCTGAAAGCAGTTTCATTAAAATTCCCAATGTTATTGTTATTTCAGGGATTAAAGTCATTTATCGCAACCATTATGCATGATATGCGGTATTCTAGAATCTCCCAAATGGCATATTTTGCAGCTTAATAAGCAGCCCAGAATCAATAATCAATGAAGTTAATGTAGCAAAAACACGTTGTAAGCTGTTTTTTTATTTTTTTCAGGTTATGATGTGGAAATCTGCACTTATATAATGTAAGGCAGTCAACAGAACGTCGACTTGGTCGGCATAGTTAAGTTAAGTTTAGTTATTAAGAAATGAGGTTTGTATGGCACGTGTTACAGGTACCGTTAAATGGTTTAACGACAGCAAGGGTTTTGGTTTTATTGAGCAAGAAGGCGGCGCCGACGTGTTTGTACACCATAGCGTAATTCAGGCAGATGGCTTTAAAACTTTGAAAGAAGGCCAAAAAGTAACTATGGAAGTTACTCAAGGTCAAAAAGGTCCACAAGCTGAGAATGTAATTCCTAGCTAATACCTTTGGGTTCAAAGCCCTTTGTAGTAAAAAGATAACCGCGTTTCAGTTTACTGAAACGCGGTTTTTTTATGGGTATCGTTCAGGGATATTGCAATAAAAAGTAGAAATTTATGGCTTTAAACCGACTGCAGGCAGAAGGCGTCTTTCCAGAAATGCCCGTTGCTCTTCTATGCTGCGCACCAGTGGACCTTTAATCATTAGAAGCGATAACATCATGCGAGTGGTAAATTCGGTAATTTCAATCAGGTCGATATCATTGGGCAAATCGTATTTGAAGATTTCCTTGAACAGGCTTAAGCAAATAATCTGGCCTTCTACATCGCTCAGGGCATCTTCATTGATCTGTGAGGAAAAGTCCGTTTGCGTAATTAAGGTCAGGTAAGGCTCTTTCGGTAACTCATCCAGTGCAAATAACAAGGTTTCTATTAAACGGTCTTTTGTATTCGAGTATGTATTCATGTGCGCCAGAATGCGCGCAGCAAAGGCATAGCCAGATTGCAGCAACGCACTGCGAATAACATCGTGACGATTCGGGAAGTAGCTATAAACCGTGGGGCGTGTAACGCCCGCCTCCTTGGCAATATCATTCAGATTGGTTTTTTCAATGCCCCATTGTTTAACGCAGCGAATAGCCGCATCAATAATTTTTTGCTGGGTTTCATTGTAGTTTTCTGTTTGTTCTAAAAGTGTCATAAGAAAATAGTTATCGCTAAAAAAGTTTACATATTTTCATTTTATGTAAACATGTATAGTATTGGTTTATAGTAAAGAGTATTGCGCAGTTTTTCAAACGCTTTGAA
Organism: uncultured Spongiibacteraceae bacterium; assembly: GCA_964617765.1. Taxonomy (GTDB): domain Bacteria; phylum Pseudomonadota; class Gammaproteobacteria; order Pseudomonadales; family DT-91; genus CAZTZY01. Next base: position 5,102 of record CAZTZY010000062.1, on the reverse strand, counting down.
TTGAATCTGGATGATAAAGGAAGGCGGTTTTCCGGGAAAATCCTTAGATCGGCAGATTTATCGGGATGGCCACAGTATATTATTTTCAATGGAATTCAGGCGGATAGGTTATTATTGATCACGAAAAATAATTCCCATCGAAAATGGAACCAGGTTTATGAAAATATTTTTAACGGGTGCTACAGGTTGCGTTGGTGCGCATACGGCGCGTGAATTACTCGATGCAGGGCATGAAGTGCGCTTGCTGGTGCGTAATAAAAAAGCCGCTGAAGACTATTTTGCAAAGTTTGGTTACCACCTGACTGATTTTGTTGTAGCAGATATGTTAGATACCGAGGCGGTAAAAAAAGGCATGCAGGGTTGCGATGCAGTTGTGCATTCAGCAGCGATTATTGATCTTGATCCCAGCAATGCCGAGAAAACCAAAAGCAATAACCTGAAAGGCTTTGACAGTGTTATTGGAACGGCGTGTGAACTGGGTATTCCAAAAATACTCTATGTATCGAGTTTGAGTGTGTTTTTTGATGAAGCCTCGGCCGAGGTAAACGAAGAATCCCGTTTATGTGATGCAAAGGATGCTTATACCAGTTCGAAAAAAATGTGCGAAGAAAAAGCGCGAAATTTACAAAAACAGGGTTTCCCGATCATCACGACGTATCCGTCCAGTATATTTGGCCCTGATGACCCGCGTTTATCCGAAAGTAATTCGGCTTTTTTAAAATTTATTAATTTATTGGTGCCGCTAACCACATCGGGTATTCAATATATTGATGTGCGTGATCTAGCCAAATCGCACAGGTTATTGCTCGAAAAACCCCTGCTTGAAAATCGAGAAAAAGAGCGTTATATGGTCACCGGTTACTTTTTGCCGTGGCGAGAATTAGCTAACCAGTTAGAGAAAGCTAGTGGTCTTGGTATACGCAAGGTGCCAGTGCCAGGGGTTGTATTTCGAGCCCTGGGGCATATTTTCGATGCGATGCGGCGAGTGATTCCCATTGCGTTCCCCATTTCAGTGGAATCAACAAAATTAATAACCAGTTCTCCGGTGGCCGATTCCAGCTACTTGTTGAAAAATATCGATCTGCAATACCGGACGCCGGAAGAAACTTTTAACGATACCGTTAGCTGGTTAAGAAAAGAAAAACATCTGGATAAATAGCCTGTTTCGGTGTTTGCCAGAAAAAAAACATTATGTAGGTCGGGATTTATCCCGACAGTATTCATCACACAAATAGTTCGAGGCGAACATGAAACAATCCCTGTGGTTCTCTACCAATCCCGATAAAGCCTGGGTCGAAAAATTCTTCCTTCTTTACAGCCCATTGTGGATGCTGCAAATGGGCGTAGTCATGTTCATGGGTTGGGATAAAAGCCTGACTAATGGCCTGTTACTGCTGCAATGTACCATTACAGCATTGCCTGCGATTCTTGTTCCTGCATTTATGCATAAAAAGCACAGCCACAAACCCTGGTATGAAAGTTACTGGTTCAAGGCCAATCTCTACCTGTTTATCTTTGGTTTTTTTGGTAACTATTTTGGCTCGGAATACTTTTTTGATGTGTTAGGCATGGTCTATAATTATCCCAATGCAACTACCAATCTTGATGCTTCCCTGTTAGGTAGTGGCGAACAGAAAGTGCCGTTAATCATGTACCTGCTTACCCATGTATATTTTATGACTTACCATTCGACTGCCAATATTGTTTTGCGCCGTTTGCGTAACCTGAATTTGCCAATGACAACGTGGCTACTCTTTCCACTGTTTGTATTTGGCATCGGCTATTTCTGGGCTTTTATGGAAACTACCGCCATGGCAAATCCGTTAATGGCCAGCAGTTTCTATTATGAAAAAATGGATTTGATGCTGAAATACGGCTCGGCCATATACGCCACCTATTTTATTGCCAGCTTCCCGATTTATTATTTCATTGATGAAAATCGTGAAAAGCCCTGGAGTCTGTTGCAAACTGCTGCTGCCGGGTTAAGTGCCAGTATGCTAACTTTTTATATGCTGGATGCAGCATCACATTGGATAGGAAATTTGTGAGTGTGATTGCCTGCCACATCAACAGTTAAGAGGTGGAAGGCTTATTTTTTCAGCCAAATATATAATCCTGATGCGGCCATAAATAATAATATCAAAGCCGCCGCATCGATGATTAAAATGCCGAAAGTGCCAAAAATACGCCCCGTATGAATATCCAATAGCAAGTGTTCAACAGTAATACTATTGGCTGTCGAACTATTAATAATGGTGTTAATCATTGAATTCGGTGCTATTGAAGAATTCGATAGAGTCATAAGGTTAGAATCCTTTACAGAAATTGTCTTAACGAATTCTATGTTTTCAGGGTCAAAACTGTATATGCCTGATGGGGAATGAACGAATATAGATTCTGTATTACTGCTTAATCCGATTAAAGGGACGGGCAGATCAAGATTGGTATCGATTATTTCAATGACATTACCGTTTTTCCCCAACAGTAAAAGCGTGGTTTCGCAACTAATAACAATGTAATCCTTAAACCTAATAACTCCCGTTAGATTTTTGCAAGATGTGAGCGGTTTGGTATTGAAATAAACAGCCAAAGAATCAAAATTTATCCATTGATTATCGATGTGGTAGCTTTTTACTTCTATGGGTTTAATGTCATACAGGGAGAGGATGGCAGGATGATGTAAATAATTCTTATCCAGTTTAAACATGCCGGTATGATTCAGTAATATACCGGTAACAGTTAGAAAAACGATAAAAATTGCTGCAACAATACCCGAGTATCGGTGCAGTGAACGAAGCTTTTTTTTGTTAATCATGATTTTTTTTTGCAGTAAGAGAGTCTGGAATTAATGAAGATAAATATAAGGCCAGTCGGGCAGAATTGGTTACCGCTTTTACCGACAAGGTTGCCCCGGTGATGCCATCAATGGTTTTTGTTAGGTCATTATTCTGTTTTAATCCAAGCCCGATAAATCGTTGGGTGAAAAATGGGTAACGAACTTCCCATCCCCGGCTTTCCCTGAATTGTAAAATATTAACCGATGCTATTTGATTGCTTTCAATCGCTAAGCCAATGGTAATCGGGTTTTCTTTGCCAATCTCATTGATTATCCAGGCTTTTTTGTTGCCTAATGTCCAATAACGAAAACGCGAAGCACTCATGGGGTGATTCAGAATTTTTTCAGCCAGGTCAATTTGTGCCGGGTTCAGCCACAAGACTTTTTGCTGGGGAGTAGCCGCGCCAAAAACCTGACCAAGAAATTGATCTTTTGATAAATACGTTTCATCAGCAAAACATGAGGTGGTCAATAAAAGAAAGCTGAAAAATAGTGTATTGTATATCAAAGAAAATCTCTCCTTGAGTTTTGATAAAATTTAAAAACTTAAGCCAATCCCTAAATTAATTCCATCTCGTTCTTTGGCTGCATTGTTATCTTCAGCATTTTGATCCTGGTAATCGAACTTTAAAGTAACGTTAGGATTGAGCCAGTAATTAACACCAAGATCAGTCTGCATCATGGCTGACCCAATTTTGTCATCAGCCTGGTTATCCCATTCACTCACGCGTGCAAAAAATCCCCAGTCATCATTTACTTTGTAGCTAGGCTCGATGTAAAAACCTTTTTGTTTGGCGGTCCCGGATTGCACAGTATTAATGTCTTTATCAATATTCCATGCTGCATAAAGTGCACGCACTGAAAAATTTTGTATTTGATAGGCTGTATGAGCTTCATATAATACGGCAGAAATGCTATCCGTACGATCACCTTGCGTTAAGTCGTTTTCATGGTGAATTGACATGCCTAATTCCAGGCCAGCCAAGCCAGTATATTTTACTCTTATAGTTGTGCCAAAATCATCAGCACGGGCATTGCTTGCATGTTGGCGACCATCACGAATTGCTCCAGAAGCCAAACTGGTATCCAGATATAAGCCAGAGGTAAGCGCAACATCATAACTTAGCCCTATAGATGTTTCGCCGCTATAAGCCAGGCCACCTTCATTCCATGTTGTAGGGATAATATTTCTTTCTACATTATTTCTTTCAACTCCATAAAATGCGTTAGGTTCGTGCGTTTCATTCAGAAAGCCAATCGGAAGTAAAAATAAACCGGCTTTTATATGGTGTGAGGAAGTTATGTCATGTTCTATATAGCCTTGTTCTAAAGCGACTTCCCCTTTTTCTTCTGCTCCTTCACCTGTTGTTGAGTGTTCAATTTCAAATTCTGAAATGAACTGGGTTTTGTCGTTAAATTCATGTGATACATAAAGTACAAAACGATGGAAATCCAGTGCATTGACATCATCAGAGTGACCACTGCTGCCTCCATTATTAAGATCCTGGTAATGCATTTCTGCATAGCCATGTATTTGTGTGCCGTCTGCAGCCTGCATATTTTTTTCAATTTCATCAGCAGTCAATTCAAGCCGTTCTTCTTGCTCACTGGAAGAAGCTTTTAGCGCGTCTATCTCTGTTTGTTGTTTTTGAATGGTCTTATACAAGTCATCCAGCGTAGGCGTTGCAGCATGCGAAATGTTTGCAATAAGCAGAGTGGAGCAAAGGGCAATCAAAAGTTTTTTCATGTTCATATCATCCGATTTGGCTTTTACTAAAAGTAGAATAAAGATTAACAAATCCCCTGTTGAATGTAAATGATAATCATTATCATCTATGCATTATGGATGACTAGGGCGAGATAATCGACTGTAAGCGTTGAAAATTGAAGGGTCGATAGATGCTGTAGAGACCATGATCTTCATTAACCAATACGTATATTGCCGTTAATGGAGCGGGTTGTATAAAAACAGGATGCCAGATTGAAATCTTGAGTAAAAAAGAGCGTACAGCTGTCATCCCGGTCAAGGGAAGGGATCAGGCTTTTAAGCTAAAGCGATTTTTTAAATATAAAAAAGGGGTCGGTGCAAAACCAGACCCCAATGGAAAATAACTTACCTGGAAGGTTCTTCATGAACCGCGCCGCAAGATTGAAATTGATGAATTTCAACAACCAGCAAAACATGAAGTATTTTTAGTATAGGTGAATTTGAAAATTGCCTTAGTTTATTTGGTTTTAAGAAAATTTTGGCTTAAACCCTATGTCT